>NZ_MWIG01000472.1:0-1757 GCF_002156145.1 Streptomyces sp. NRRL B-24572
CCGGACCTGGACGACGTCTTCTTCGCCCTCACCGCCACCGACCACCCGAAGGAAGCTGTCCGATGAGCTCGCTGTCCCTCGCCGTCCGTGACACGTCGACGATGCTGCGCCGCAACCTCCTGCACGCCCGCCGCTACCCCTCCCTGACCCTGAACCTCCTGCTCACCCCGATCATGCTGCTCCTGCTGTTCGTCTACATCTTCGGCGACACGATGAGCGCGGGCATGGGCGGCGCAGACCGCTCCGACTACATCGCCTACCTGGTCCCCGGCCTGCTCCTGATGACGATCGGCTCGACCACGATCGGCACGGCGGTCTCCGTCTCCAACGACATGACCGAGGGCATCACCGCCCGCTTCCGCACCATGGCCATCCACCGCGGCTCGGTCATCACCGGCCACGTCATCGGCAGCGTGCTCCAGTCGGTCATCAGCGTGCTCCTGGTCGGCGCGGTGGGCGTGGCGATCGGCTTCCGCTCCACCGACGCCACCGCCCTGGAATGGCTGGCGGCCTTCGGCCTGCTGGTCCTCTTCGCCACCGCCCTGACCTGGATCGCGGTCGGGATGGGCATGGTGAGCCCGAACGCGGAGGCGGCGAGCAACAACGCGATGCCGCTGATCTTCCTCCCGCTGATCTCCAGCACCTTCGTCCCGGTCGACCAGATGCCCGGCTGGTTCCAGCCGATCGCCGAGTACCAGCCCTTCACCCCGGCCATCGAAACCCTCCGCGGCCTGCTCCTGGGCACCGAGATCGGCCACAACGGCTGGCTCGCCCCGGCCTGGTGCCTCGCCCTGACCGCCCTCGGCTACCTCTGGTCGAAGGCGGTGTTCAACCGAGACCCCAAGTGACCCCGACGCACGATGAACGGCCCCCTTCGGAAGGCCCGTCGCTACCGCCCACGCCGGCGGTCAGGACGGGCCTTCGCCGCGTCCAGGGCGTCGGCCCGTTCTTGGAGGGCGGCGGCGATGTCGTCCCAGTCGGGCCCGTGCAGGTGAAGGCTGACCGCTGCCTCCCGCATCAGTTCGGGATCGTCGGGCCGCTGAAGGAGAACGAGTCGGTACGCGAGGTTGCGGATCCGTACGGGCAGGTACCCGTCGGCCAGGTGGGGGCACAGCTCCCGCAGCATGGCCAGGATCGCGTCGGCATCGGCGAAGGTCAGGGCCTCGATGAAGTAGGCCTCGTCGTGATCCCGGTCGCACGGCGGAGAGGGGCGGTACTCGTCCCCGAAGACGCATCGGGCGTGTTCCGTCAGGGTGGCGTGCATGGGCCCGACCCTACGCAGTGCACGAGGAGCAGTGCGTCTCGTCGCCGACGGGCCGGAACAGCGTCGTCTGGGTATGGCGACCGGTGCACTCGCGGGTGCCTTCGAGCCGCGCGGAGATCCGCGGCCCGGAGGAGGCCAGGGAGGGCAGCTCGCGGCGGGGTACGTCGCGCAGGAGGTAGCGGACGAGGCCGCCGGGCCGGTGGACGGGGGTCCCGTCACCGGGAAGGCCGCGCAGGATGTGTTCGTGGACGTCGGTGGAGGTGTGCCCGGCGTCGAGCCAGCGGGCGGCGAGGCGGGCGAGTTCGTCGCGCATGCCGGGCGGGATGTGGCGCAGGGCGGGGGAGAGGACGGGGAGTACGCCGACGAGGGCGCGGGCGTCGTCGATCCGAGGCGATGCCTCCTCCACGGCCTCGGGGGGAAGGTGGGAGGTGTCCTCCTGGCGGTCTTGCTTTGGATGACCGCCGGTCGGCGGGGCCGTCGGCCGGCCGACGGC
>NZ_MWIG01000473.1:0-8135 GCF_002156145.1 Streptomyces sp. NRRL B-24572
ATGCGGGTGGCCGCCACCCGGCGCACGGTCACCGCCTTGATCATCCCGGCGGACGTGCAGGAGCTGGAGTACGAGCCGCCCGCGCACGCGTTCAAGCAGGTCCCCTCCAGCCTCGGCGCCCCCTCCTCCCTTCCGGTCCCGGCCGCGGAGGAGCTGGCGAGGGCGGCGGAGGTCCTCAACGCCGGCGAGAAGGTGGCCATGCTGATCGGGCAGGGTGCGCGCAGGGCCCGCAGGGAGGTCCAGCAGGTCGCCGAACTGCTCGGCGCGGGCGTGGCGAAGGCCCTGCTCGGCAAGGACGCGCTGCCGGACACGCTGCCGTACGTCACCGGGTCGATCGGCCTGCTCGGCACCCGTCCCTCCTACGAGATGATGCGTGACTGCGACACCCTGCTCGTGGTGGGCTCCAGCTTCCCCTACACCCAGTTCCTGCCCGAGTTCGATCAGGCCAGGGCGGTGCAGATCGATCTGGATCCGTCCATGGTGGGCCTGCGCTACCCCTTCGAGGTCAATCTGGTCGGTGACGCCGGCGAGACGCTGCGCCGGCTGATCCCGATGCTGGACCACAGGTCGGACGGCGCGTGGCGCAGGAAGATCGAGGACGACACGGCGCGCTGGTGGGAGGTGATGCAGCGCCGTGCCGAGGTCTCCGCGGACCCGATCAACCCCGAGTACGTCGTCCACGCCCTGGACGCGCTGCTGCCCGACGACGCGATCGTGGCCGCGGACTCCGGGTCGGCGGCGAACTGGTACGCCCGCCATCTGCGGATGCGCGGGGACATGCGGGGCTCGCTGTCGGGCACCCTGGCGACCATGGGGCCGGGGGTTCCGTACGCGATCGGCGCGAAGTTCGCGCATCCCGACCGGCCGGCGATCGCGATCGTCGGGGACGGCGCCATGTAGATGAACGGCCTCGCGGAGCTGATCACCGCCGCGAAGTACCACCGGGAGTGGTCCGATCCGCGCATCGTGGTCGCGGTGCTCAACAACCAGGACCTCAACCAGGTCACCTGGGAGATGCGTGCCATGCAGGGCGCCCCGCAGTTCGAGCCCTCGCAGGGCCTGCCCGATCTGCACTATGCCGACATCGCCCGGCAGCTGGGGCTGCACGGGGTGCGGGTGGAACGACCGGAGGACGTGGAGTCGGCGTGGCGTCAGGCCCTCGCGGCGGACCGGCCGTTCGTCATCGACTTCCGCACGGACCCTGCGGTGCCCCCGATCCCGCCGCACGCCACCTGGGACCAGATCAAGGACGCGGCCCTGTCGGTCCTCAAGGGCGACAGCGACCGGGCATCGGTGGTCCGGCAGGGCGTGAAGGCGAAGCTCCAGGAGCTCCTGCCCGGCGGTGGACGGGGCTGACCGATGACCGGCAGCCAGACGGTCGACCTCGCCGCACTCGAACGGGGGCTGCGGGCCGAGACGGACGGCGAGGTCCGCTTCGATCCGGGCAGCCGCGCCGCGTACGCGACGGACGGCTCCAACTACCGCCAGGTCCCGCTCGGCGTGGTCCTGCCGCGCACGGTGGAGGCCGGTGCCGCCGCGCTCGGCGTGTGCGCCCGGTTCGGCGCGCCGGTCCTGTCCCGCGGGGGCGGCACCAGCCTCGGGGGACAGTGCACCAACGAGGCGGTGGTCGTCGACTGGACGAAGTACTGCGACCGCCTGCTGTCGGTGGACCCGGAGGCACGGACCTGTGTGGTCGAGCCGGGCATCGTCCTGGACGAACTGAACCGGCGACTCGCCCCGCACGGACTGAGGTTCGGGCCGAAGCCGTCCACGCACAGCCACTGTTCCCTGGGCGGGATGATCGGCAACAACAGCTGCGGGGCCTCCGCCCAGGCCTACGGAAAGACCGTCGACAACGTCCGCCGCCTGGACGTCCTCACCTACGGGGGCACCCGGTTCTGGGCCGGTCGTACGGATCCGGCGGAGTTCGCGAGGATCACGGCCGAGGGCGGGGACCAAGCCCTGCTGTACCAGGGCCTGAAGGACGTCGTCGGGCGCCGTCTGGCCGAGATCCGCCAGGGCTACCCGAAGATCCCGCGCCGGGTCTCGGGGTACAACCTCGACTCGCTGCTGCCGGAGAACGGCTTCGACGTGGCCCGGGCGCTGGTGGGCAGCGAGGGCACGCTGGTGACCGTCCTGCGGGCCGAGCTGGAGCTCGTCGGGGTACCGGCCGCCGAGGCGCTCCTCGTCCTCGGCTTCGACGACGTCTACGCGGCCGCCGACGCCGTCCCCGTCCTCCTCGAACACAGCCGCCCCACCCAGCTGGAGGCCATCGACGGGCGCATGGCGCAGCTGATGCGCGAGGAGCACGCCTACCTCGACTCGCTGGAGCGCCTGCCCGAGGGCGACAGCTGGCTGCTGGTCCAGTTCACCGGCGACACGACGGAGCGGGCGGACGAGCAGGCGTACGAGCTGTTGCGGTCGCTGGGCCGCGACGAGGACGACCCCGGGGTGGCGCTCTCCGACGACCCGGCGAGGGAACGGGAGATGCTCAAGGCCCGGGAGGCGGGCCTGGGAGTGACCGCCCGCCCGCCGGACGGCTCCGAGACCTGGGAGGGCTGGGAGGACTCCGCGGTGGCCCCGGAGAAACTGGGCGACTACCTGCGTGACCTGGAACGGCTCTTCGACCGGTACGGCTACCAGCAGGCCTCCTTGTACGGGCACTTCGGGCAGGGCTGCGTGCACACCCGGATCCCGTTCGAGCTGCGCGAGGGCAAGGGCGTCGAGGCCTTCCGCGCGTTCCTGTTCGACGCGGCCGACCTCGTGGCCTCGTACGGCGGGTCGTTGTCGGGCGAGCACGGTGACGGGCAGGCCCGCGGCGAACTGCTGCCGCGCATGTTCACTCCCGCCCTGATGGAGGCGATGGGCGAGGTCAAGGCGCTGTTCGACCCCGGCGACCGGATGAACCCCGGCAAGGTCGTCCGCCCCCGCCGCGTCGACGACGACCTGCGCCTGGGCGCTGCCTGGCGGCCCGAACGGCAGCGGACGTACTTCGCGTACTCCGACGACGGCAACGACTTCGGCCGGGCCGTGCTGCGCTGTGTGGGCATCGGCAACTGCCGCACCCACCGGGGCGGGGTCATGTGCCCGTCCTATCGGGCCACCGGCGAGGAGGAGCATTCCACCCGCGGCCGGGCGCGGCTGCTGTTCGAGATGCTCGGCGGTCACGCCGACTCGCCCGTCACCGGCGGCTGGCGCTCCACCGAGGTCCGCGACGCACTGGACCTGTGCCTGGCCTGCAAGGGCTGTAGGTCCGACTGCCCGGTCGGGGTCGACATGGCCACCTACAAGGCCGAGTTCCTGGCCCACCACTACCGGGGCCGGCCCCGCCCCCCGGCCCACTACGCCATGGGCTGGCTGCCGCTGTGGGCGCGGCTGGCCCGCACCGCGCCGGGATTCGCGAACGCCGCCCTGCACGCCCCCGGTCTGGGCCGGGCGGGAAAGCTGCTGGCCGGAATCGACCCGCGCCGCGACGTACCCCTCTTCGCCGCCGAGTCGTTCCAGGAGGCCTGGCACCGATCCGGCGGCGCGCAGCCCGATCCGCGCGACCCGCGCACCGTGCTGCTCTGGCCGGACACGTTCACCAACCACTTCCACCCCCACGTCGCCGACGCCGCGGCCCGGGTCCTCGAGGACGCCGGCTTCCGCGTCGCGGTGCCGTACGGGCCCGTGTGCTGCGGTCTGACGTGGATCTCCACCGGGCAGCTCGCCACCGCCCGGCGCGTCCTGGGACGGACCACGCGAGCGCTGCGGCCGTGGCTGGAGGCCGGCACACCGGTCATCGGCCTCGAACCGTCCTGCACCGCGGTCTTCCGGGCCGACGCCCCCGACCTGCTCGCCGGCGACCAGGACGTCGTCCGCCTCGCGGCGCAGACCCGGACCTTCGCCGAACACCTCGCCGGCCGAGCCCCCGAGGGCTGGCGGCCGCCCACGATCGGGCGGGCGGCGACCGTGCAGACCCACTGCCACCAGCACGCCGTCCTCGGCGCCGACGCGGACCGGGAACTGATGCGCCGTGCCGGACTGGACGCGCAGGTGCTCGACGAGGGCTGCTGCGGCCTGGCCGGTGACTTCGGCTTCGAGCGGGGACACTACGACCTGTCGCAGGCCATCGCCGAACAGGGCGTGCTGCCCGCCGTGCGCGACACCGCGCCCAGCGCCCTCGTCCTGGCCGACGGATTCAGCTGCCGTACCCAGATCGACCAGGCCGGGACCGGCCGGCAGGCCCTGCACCTGGCCGAGGCCCTCGCCCTGGCACTGGACGGGCCGCTGCCCGCCGACCACCCCGAGAAGGCGGTCCCGCGCCCCCGGCTCCGTCCGGCGCCGCCCCGCCGGCTGACCGCGGGCCTGGCCGGCGCCCTGACCGGTCTGGCCGGGGGCGGCGTCCTCGCCGTCCGCGCCCGCCACCGGATCCGGAGGGATGCGACACGATGAAGTCCCTGCCCGAGGCGGTGCGGCGCGGACCCGCGCCGGAGGACACGGCCACCGGCGCTCCGACGGTCGAGTCCCTGCGGGTGCACGTCTTCGAGTTCCCGACCGATGCCCCCGAGGCGGACGGCACCTTCGCCTGGGACCGTACGACCATGGTCCTGGTCCAGGCCCGTGGCGGCGGTGCCTCGGGCCTGGGCTACACCTACGGCGACCGGGCCACCGCCGGCGTGATCACCGGGCTTCTCCACGATGTGGTCGTCGGTCTGCCGGTCTTCGACGTTCCGGCGGCGAACGAGGCGATGAGCCGGGCGGTGCGGAACGCCGGCCGGCCCGGCCTGATCGCCGGCGCCGTCTCCGCGATCGACGTCGCCCTGTGGGACCTCAAGGCCCGCCTCCTGGAACTGCCGCTGGCCGACCTGCTCGGCCGGGCCCGGACCGGTGAACTCGACCTCGCCCGCCTGGGGCTCCGCCTGTCCTCCCACCCCGGTGTGCATGCCGATGTCCGGCGTCATGGTCGAACTCGGCGTGTACGGCGTCGGGCGCGCGTACTGGACCGTCTTCTCCGGACCGGGCGGCATCCCTCCCCATGCCTTCCGCACCGCCTTCACCGCCCTCGGTGTGCTGACCGCTCTGCTGGGCGCCCTGATGTGCTGGCAGCAGCGTCACCTCAAGCGGCTCCTCGCGTTCTCCACCGTCAGCCACGTCGGCCTGTTCCTCATCGGCGTCGCCCTGCCCACCCCTTCGGGCGTCACCGGCACGGCGGTGTACGTCGCCGCGCACGGCTGCGTCAAAGCCGCGCTCTTCGCCCTCACCGGAGTGCTCCTCGACCGCTACGGCTCCGTCGACGAACACGGCCTGCACGGCAGGGCCCGCGAACTGCGCCTGGTGGGCGTGCTGTTCCTGACCGGCGCCCTGGCGCTGGCCAGGCTGCCGCCGTTCGGCACCGGCCTCGGCAAAGCGCTCGGCGAGGACGCCGCCGGGCACGGGCGGCCCTGGCTGCTCCCCGCCGTGTTCGTCACCGCCTCCGCCGTCACCGGTGCCGCCGCGCTCCGCGCGGGCCTGCGCGTCTTCTTCGGCACGGGCCCCGTGCCCCACAGCCGCCCGGGCGAGGAGGAGACCACCGGCGAGGGCGAGGAACCCGAGATCCGCTCACCCGAGCGCAGCCTGCCGCTCCCCATGACCGTCGTCCCGGCCGTCCTGCTCGCCCTGGCCGCGCTCATCGGCTGCCTGCCGGCCGTCGCCGCCGCCCTCTCCCGTGCGGCGTCCGTCTTCACCGACCCCGCCCGGTACGCCGCCGCGGTCCTCACCGGGCCCGGCACGCCGTCGGCGGCCGCATCGACGCCGGCCGCCGGGTGGACCGTGGCGGGAGTACTCCTCGGGCTGCTGTCCACCGTCCTCGCGGCCGCCCCGGCGACCGCCGCGGTCCACCACCGCGGCCCCGCACCGTCCACGCGCCACTGGACCGTCCGCGCGGTACGGACGCTGCGCCGCCTGCACTCCGGCCACCTCGGCGACTACCTCGCCTGGCTCGCCCTCGGCCTCGCCGCCCTGTGCGTCGCACTCGTCACCCAGATCTGAACGGGCGTGCCGGGGCCGGCCGGGCAGGGCGGAGAAGCCCGTCGGTCACCGGCCCGGGGTGTCGCGTGCATGGACCCGCCCCACGGGGGCATGCGCGAAACGGCGTCCCCTGGAGCCGCCGCCCGCTCCCTGTCCCCGCGACCGGGCGGCGGCAAGGACGTGGGCCCCGCTTCCGGCCGGGAGGTGACCGTGAGGACTTCGGTGGACCGCATCGCACAGCCCTGGGGCAGTCGTACCCCGTACGGACGGGATCGTCGCTGGCCCACCCGCCGGGACACGTGTCTCGCCGACGGTGTCCGGGAGGACGAGGTCGAACGCTGGGTGCAGACGGCCTCGCTCCTGCATTCCGACGGCGACGCCATGGACATCGCCGTGAAGGACGGAAGCATCGTCGGCGTGCGGGGCAGGACCGTCGACCGTGTCAACCGCGGCCGGCTCGGGCCCAAGGACGCCTTCGCGTGGCAGGCCAACAGTGCCGCCGACCGGCTCCGTCGGCCGCTGGTGCGCCGGGACGGGCGCCTCGTCGAGACGGACTGGGACTCGGCGATGGCCCTCGTCGCGGCCCGCTCGCGCACGCTGCTCGACGCGCACGGGCCCGGTTCGATCGGCTTCTACACCTCCGGGCAGTTGTTCCTGGAGGAGTACTACACGCTCGCGGTCCTGGCCCGGGCAGGCCTCGGCACCCCGCACCTCGACGGCAACACCCGGCTCTGCACCTCGACCGCGGCCGAGGCGCTGAAGGAGTCGTTCGGGTGCGACGGCCAGCCGGGCAGTTTCGACGACATCGACCACGCCGACGTCATCGCCTTGTTCGGGCACAATCTCGCCGAGTCCCAGCCGGTGCAGTGGATGCGCCTGCTCGACCGTCTGGAGGGCGCCGATCCGCCCCGGCTGGTGTGCGTCGACCCCCGGCCCACTCCGGTGGCCCGACGGGCGTCCGTGCACCTGGCCCCGCGGGTCGGCACCAACGTGGCCCTGTTGAACGCCCTCCTGCACGAGATCGTCCGCGCCGGGCACGTCGATCGCCCCTACGTCGAACGGCACACGGTCGGCTTCGGCGAGCTGGAACGGGCCGTCGCGCCCTGCACTCCCGAGTGGGCCGCCGCCCTCTGCGACGTGCCGGCCTCCCGGATCCGGGAGGCGGCCGAGGTGCTCGGCACCGCGGACCGGCTGCTGTCCACGGTGCTGCAGGGCGTCTACCAGTCGCACCAGGCCACCGCCGCGGCCGTCCAGGTCAACAACCTGCACCTGATCCGGGGCATGCTCGGCCGGCCCGGCGCGGGCGTGCTCCAGATGAACGGGCAGCCCACCGCCCAGAACACCCGTGAGTGCGGCGCCGACGGCGACCTGCCGGGGTTCCGCAACTGGGCGAACGAGGAGCACGTGGCCGAGCTGGCGAAGGTGTGGAACGTCGAGCCCGACAGCATCCCGCACTACGCGCCGCCGACCCACGCCCTGCAGATGTTCCGGTATGCCGAGCAGGGCTCCCTCCGCATGCTGTGGATCAGCGGCACCAACCCGGCCGTCTCCCTCCCCGAGCTCTCCCGCGTGCGCGACGTCCTCACCCGCGAAGGGCTGTTCGTCGTCGTCCAGGACTTGTTCCGCACCGAAACCGCCCAGCTCGCCGACGTCGTCCTGCCGGCCGCGACCTGGGGAGAGAAGACCGGCACCTTCACCAACGCCGATCGCACCGTGCACCTCTCCGAGCGGGCCGTCGAGCCGCCCGGGGACGCACGGCCGGACCTCGACGTCTTCCTCGACTACGCCCGCCGCATGGACTTCCGTGACAAGGACGGCGGGCCGCTCGTCACCTGGCACGACCCGGAGTCCGCCTTCGAGGCGTGGAAGCGGTGCAGCGCCGGCCGCCCGTGCGACTACACCGGCCTGTCGTACGACCGACTGCGCGGCGGCAGCGGCGTGCAGTGGCCGTGCACCGACGCGGCCCCGGACGGGACGCCGCGCCTGTACGCCGACGGCGTCTCCTGGGCCCACCCCGACACCTGCGAGTCGTACGGCAAGGACCTCGTCACCGGCTCACCGGTACCGGCCGCCGAATACCGCCACCTGAACCCCGACGGCAAGGCGGTGATCCGGGCGGCGGAGTACCTGCCGCCGCACGAGGACTC
>NZ_MWIG01000474.1:0-22618 GCF_002156145.1 Streptomyces sp. NRRL B-24572
GAACAGGGCCGGGTCGCGGGCGCGCCGGGGTGGGCGATCCACTCCGCGCCCGCGACCCGGCCCTGTTCGTCGCCGAGGGCGGCTCCGGCGAGGACGGGATGACCGGCCGACACCCGGATCTCCAGTCGGGTCTCGGGCAGGGGGTGGTTCTGCCCCCGGACCAGCTCGGCCGTCATCGTCTCTGTCCCCTCGGCGTTCTCACAGGCAGCGTTCTACAGGTGCGGATCATGCGGGACAGCTCCCGGTGGCCTGGTGCCTCCGGGAGCTGTGGGTGTGCCGTGCCGGGCCCGTCTACAGGTGCGGCAGGATCGCCGGCATCAGGTCCTGGAAGGTGCGGCCGTTGGCCGGGTTGCCCAGGGCCGTCATCTGCCAGCCGGAGCCGACCCGGTGCACCTTCGCCATGATCTGCGCGGTGTAGTTGCCGCCGCCGTCGANNCGTCGCCGCCCTGGCCCGCGCCGCCCACCAGGTTGTCGCCGGTGTGCTTGACCGAGCCGTCGTCGCTGACCAGGTGGCGGAAGAAGACCACGTCGACCGGCTGCTTCTCGGCGAAGAGCACGGCCGAGGCGTCCAGATCGATCTCCCGGGTGCGCGAGCCGAAGAGACCGCGGCGCGGCGCCGCCTGCCAGCCGAGCCCCATCCGCACCTGGCTGAGGCTGCCCCCGCCCCGCTTCTCCAGGCTGATGGCCTGGCCCTTGGTCATGTTGACCGACACGCGTTGCCCCTCTCGTTAAGCGTTCCCCGCGCCCGCTGTCCGGTGCGTGCGGTTGTCGAGCACCCTACGCAGCGGCACCGACAGCGCGGAGGCACGGTCCGGTTTTGTGTCGGTCTTGCAACACAGCGAACCGCCCTCCGCCCTCGTCCGATCAGGCGAGCCCCGCCTCCTTCATCTGGCGCAACTCCTTCTTCAGCTCCCCCACTTCGTCGCGGAGTCGGGCCGCCACCTCGAACTGCAGCTCGGCCGCCGCGGCGCGCATCCGGTCGGTCATCTCCTCGATGATCGCGGCCAGTTCGGTGGCGGGCCGGTCGCCGAGCTCGACGGTGGAGCCTGCCTTGCCCTTGCCCCTGGCCGTGGGGCCGTGCGCGGCGAGCGAGGGCACGGGGGCCTTCGCGCCCTTGCCCTCCTTCGGCTGCCGGTAGCCGGTGCCGAGCAGTTCCTCGGTGTCGAGCTCCTCGCGCGCGATGGTCGCGACGATGTCGTTGATCTTCTTGCGGAGCGGCTGCGGGTCGATGCCGCGCTCCGTGTTGTACGCGATCTGCTTCTCGCGGCGCCGGTTGGTCTCCTCGATGGCCTGCTCCATCGCCGGGGTGATCCGGTCCGCGTACATGTGGACCTGTCCCGACACGTTGCGCGCGGCGCGGCCGATCGTCTGGATGAGGGAGGTCCCGGAGCGCAGGAAGCCCTGCTTGTCGGCGTCGAGGATGGCGACGAGGGACACCTCGGGCAGGTCGAGGCCCTCCCGGAGGAGGTTGATGCCGACGAGGACGTCGTACTCGCCGGCGCGCAGCTCGCGGAGGAGTTCGATGCGGCGCAGGGTGTCGACGTCGCTGTGCAGGTAGCGCACCTGGATGCCGAGCTCCAGGAAGTAGTCGGTGAGGTCCTCGGCCATCTTCTTGGTGAGGGTGGTGACGAGGACCCGCTCGTCGCGCTCGGCGCGCAGCCGGATCTCGTGGACCAGGTCGTCGATCTGGCCCTCGGTGGGCTTGACGACGACCTCGGGGTCGACGAGCCCGGTGGGGCGGATGATCTGCTCGACGAAGCCGTCGCCGCGCGAGAGTTCGTACGTCCCGGGGGTCGCGGAGAGGTAGACGGTCTGGCCGATCCGCTCCTGGAACTCCTCCCACTTCAGCGGGCGGTTGTCGAGGGCGGACGGGAGCCGGAAGCCGTGGTCGACCAGGGTCCGCTTGCGGGAGGCGTCGCCCTCGTACATGGCGCCGATCTGCGGCACGGTGACGTGCGACTCGTCGATGACGAGGAGGAAGTCCTCGGGGAAGTAGTCGAGGAGGGTGTTGGGCGCGGAGCCGGGCTCGCGGCCGTCGAAGTGCATCGAGTAGTTCTCGATGCCGGAGCAGGAGCCGATCTGCCGCATCATCTCGATGTCGTACGTGGTGCGCATGCGCAGGCGCTGGGACTCCAGGTGCTTGCCCTGCTTGTCGAGCTCGGCGAGGCGGCCCTCCAGCTCCCGCTCGATGTCGTTGACGGCCCGCTCCATGCGCTCGGGGCCCGCGACGTAGTGGCTGGCGGGGAAGACGTACAGCTCGCGGTCCTCGCTGATGACCTCGCCGGTGAGCGGGTGGAGGGTGGAGAGGGCCTCGATCTCGTCGCCGAACATCTCGATGCGGACGGCGAGCTCCTCGTACACCGGGAAGATCTCGATGGTGTCGCCGCGCACCCGGAAGGTGCCGCGGGTGAACGCCAGGTCGTTCCGGGTGTACTGGATGTCGACGAAGCGGCGCAGCAGCTGGTCGCGGTCGATCTCCTCGCCGACCTTGAGCGGGACCATCCGGTCCACGTACTCCTGGGGGGTGCCGAGGCCGTAGATGCAGGAGACGGAGGCGACCACGACGACGTCCCTGCGGGTGAGCAGGGAGTTCGTCGCGGAGTGGCGGAGCCGCTCCACCTCCTCGTTGATCGAGGAGTCCTTCTCGATGTAGGTGTCCGACTGCGGGACGTACGCCTCGGGCTGGTAGTAGTCGTAGTACGAGACGAAGTACTCCACCGCGTTGTTCGGCAGGAGCTCGCGGAACTCGTTCGCCAGCTGGGCGGCCAGCGTCTTGTTCGGCGCCATCACCAGGGTGGGGCGCTGGAGCCTCTCGATCATCCACGCGGTGGTCGCCGACTTGCCGGTGCCGGTGGCGCCGAGGAGCACGACGTCCTTCTCGCCCGCGCGGATGCGCCGCTCGAGGTCGGCGATGGCGGTCGGCTGGTCGCCGCTGGGCTTGTACTCGCTGACGACCTCGAAGGGCGCCACCGAACGTTCGATCTTGGAAACGGGCCGCATGCAACCACCGTACGACCCGCCACTGACACTCGGGCGGTGATCGGTTCACCGCCCGGTCGCCGGGTGTCCCGTCACCAGTCCTGGGAGCGGTGTCCGCCGCGCGCGACGCTCCTGCGGGCGGCCCGTCCGGCGGGGCGGCCCGCGGGGCGGGCGCTCCAGTTGGCCGGCTCGCCGTAGGACGGCACATGGCGCGGGGCGGGCACGCCGGGGCGGTGCGGGGTCCGGGCGGGACGCTGCCAGTCCGGGTCGCCCATCACGAGCAGCGGGTCGAACATGACGACGACGGCGGCCAGGATCAGGAAGACCGCGGGGCCGATCAGCATGGGCAGCAGGAGCGAGGTGGCACTGTCGCCGGTCCCGGTGCGCGCCTCGGTGCCGTGCAGGTGGACGCTGACGGCGGCCATGGCGGTGTAGTGCATACCACTCACGGCTCCGCCCATCACCAGGCTCGCGCCGAGACTGGCCAGAAATCCATGTACGGAGACGGCCGCCCAGAGGGCCGCGGTGGCGGCCACGACGGCGATGACCACGGAGAGGGCGACGGTGAGCGTGTCGTACTCGATCCGGCCCTGCAGGCGCATCCCGGCCATGCCGAGGTAGTGCATGGTGGCGACGCCGAGGCCGGTGATGGTGCCGCCGGTGACCAGGGTCAGGGCGGTCGCCCCCCGGTAGCCGACGATGAAGATGCCGATGCCGACCATGAGGACGGCGACGCCCAGGCTGGCGAAGGTGATGGGCCGGTCGTACTCGATGGGCGCCTGCTCGACGGAGAAGCCCATCATGGCGATGAAGTGCATCGTCCAGATGCCGGTGCCGATCGAGGTGGCGCCGAGGGCGAGCCATCCCGCTTTGAAGGTGTCGTGGTGGCGGAGCGATCTGGTGGTGCACCTCAGACCGAGGGCGCCGCCGAGGCAGGCCATGAGAAAGGCGGCCACCGGCGTGATGAGCCCGTAGCTGAATCCGTCGACCGTGCCCTGCATGAGCGTGTGTCCTCCACCCCTGGCGCAACGTCGTCCGAAAACAGTCGGTACCGCTGGGTAGTACTACCGGGGCGAGATTATGGCGCGCCGGGGGCCCGGCGACCATGTGACCGGGGAATTTCCGTTCGCGAGACCGGAGCGAGACCGGTCCGTGATCTCCGTGACGGTCGCGTCCCCGATCGTGACCTCGTCGCCCGGCCAGGCGCCGTTGCCCGATCGGGACCCGTTGTCGGTGGCGGGTCGTACCGTGGGCGGCATGGACATCGACACGGTGGAGTGGACGGTCGTGGAGAGTGCCATCGGGCCGCTCCTCCTCGCCGCGACCGGGCGGGGGCTCGTCCAGGTCGGGTTCCACGCCGACGCGGCGCGCCGGGAGCGGATGCTCGACCGGCTGGCGGGTCGGCTCGGCGCGGAGCCGGTGGAGCGCGCCTCGGGGCGGCTCGCGGAGGCGATACGCCTGCTCGACCGGTACTTCGCGGGCGAGGCGCTCGATTTCGACCTGCCGCTGGACTGGAGCCTGACGACCGGCTTCAACCGGCAGGTGCTGCGCGAGCTGGCGGCGGGCGTCCCGTACGGCACGGTCGTCGGGTACGGGGAGCTGGCGAGGCGCGTCGGGCAGCCGGGCGCGGCGCAGGCGGTGGGAGCGGCGATGGGTGCCAACCCACTGCCGGTGGTGGTGCCGTGCCACCGGGTGGTGGAGAGCGACGGCGGTCTCGGCGGCTTCGGGGGCGGTCTGGAGACGAAGAGACAGCTGCTGGCCCTGGAGGGCGTGCTGCCCGCGCCGCTGTTCTGAGCACCGGAGGCCGTCGAGGAAGGAGGGGGCGTTCCCATCGGATGGGACGGCTGGCAGACTCACGTAAGTGACTCAAACCCCCAGTGCCCCTGACGCCATCGTGTCCGAGGGCATATCCGCCCCCGCCGGACTGCCGGCGCTCCGACGGCGCGTGCAGGCCGTGCTGATCGCCACCCAGATCCTGGGAGGCCTCGGCATCGCCATCGGCGTCGCCCTCGCCGCCGTCCTGGCCAGGGACGTGAGCGGCACCGAGGCGCTGTCCGGTCTGGCGTCGACCGCGACGGTGGCCGGTCCCGCGCTGCTGGCCATGCCACTGGCCGCGCTGATGGCGTCCCGGGGGCGCCGGGCGGGACTCGTCCTCGCGTATCTGCTCGGGGCGCTCGGCGCCGGTGTGGTGGTGCTCGGGGCGGTCGTCGAAAGCTTCCCCGTGCTGCTCGTCGGGCTCGTCGGCTTCGGCGCCGGCTCCTCGGCGAACCTGGCGGCCCGCTTCGCCGCCGCCGATCTCGCCGAACCGGACCACCGGGCCCGGGCCATCTCCACGGTGGTGTGGGCGACCACGATCGGGGCGGTCCTCGGCCCGAACGTCGCCGCGCCCGCCGGGAAGAGCGTCTCCGGCCTGGGGATACCGGCCACGGCCGGTCCGTTCGTCTGGGCCGCCGGTGTCTTCGTGGTCTCGGCCCTCGTGGTGGCCGTGCTGTTGCGCCCGGACCCGCTGCTCACCGCCCGCGCGCTGTCGGCCGCCGGGCCGGGCGAGGCGGCGGAGGGCCGCTCGCTGCGGGCCGGGATGCGGGCGGTACGGGAGTCGCCGAGGGCCCGGCTCGCCCTGGTCACCGTCGCCGGCTCGCACACCGCCATGGTGTCGATCATGTCGATGACGCCGGTGGCGCTCACCCACCACGGCGCGGACATCCAGCTGATCGGCCTCGTGATCAGCGGGCACATCGCGGGCATGTACGCCTTCTCGCCGGTGATGGGCTGGCTGTCCGACCGGCTCGGCCGGCTGTCGGTGATCGGGCTCGCGGTCGGTCTCATCGGTACGGCGGCGCTCGTCGCGGGCACGGCGGGACCGTCCCACGGCCGGACCGCCCTGGGCCTCTTCCTCCTCGGTCTGGGCTGGTCGGCGGGGCTCGTGTCCGGTTCCGCGCTGCTCACCGACTCGGTGCCGCAGGCGGCGCGGGCCGCCGTCCAGGGGCTCTCCGACTTCGTCATGAACACCGCCGCCGGGCTCGGCGGCCTCGTGGCGGGCCTGATCGTCTCGCAGGCGGGTTACGGACCGCTGAACGCGATCGCCGCGTGCCTGCTGCTGCCGATGGCGGCGCTCGCGCTGCGGGGCGCCCTCCGCAAGGCCTGATCGACAAGACGCCGCGGGGCCGCCCATCAGCCGCGTCAACAACGCTGCGGGTCAATGCACCTAGCCCGGCACCGCCGGGGAGGAGGCACCCGCGGCCAGCTGCCGTGGGGTGCCCGTGCCGTCGGCGGGGACCGACCAGACCGCTCCCCCGTATCCGTACGCGAGGGTCTCCTCGTCCGTCCACAGCGCCTGGTCGTCGATGCCGCGCCGCTCGGCGACGGGGTGCTCGCGTCCGGTGCGCAGCTCGTACACGTACAGCCGCCACGGCTCTCGCGGGCCGGCGGACACCCGCTTCTTGAAGGCGATCCGGGTCCCGTCCGGGGAGAGCGAGGGGCATTCGACGTTCTCCCGCAGGGCCCGGGCCGACCAGTTCCGCATGTCGCCCTCGACGAGGTGGGTGCGGCCGCCCGTCGAGACGGTGGCGTAGAAGCGGTTGTCGTCGGCGGCGAAGGTGACGCCCCAGTAGTTGACGTCGGGGGCGTGGTGGCGGCGGCCGTCGAGGGTGAGCGGGATCTGCTCGATGTTCTTCACCAGGTAGCCCGTGCGCAGGTCGAGGATCGAGGTGCGGGTGGCGAAGGCCGAGCGCGCGTACGAATCGCCGATGGCGAACGTCGTCCAGGACAGCATGCGCCCCGAGGCGGAGACCCTGGCCCGGCTGGGGATGCCCGGCAGGGCGATGCGGCGGACCTCGCGGAGCCCCCGGTCGAGCACGAGGACGTACGAGCGGGCCGGTACGCCCGGCCGCCGCTGGAGGCAGAGGGCGGTGGGACCGGCCGCGTGGAAGCGGTCGCAAGAAGGGCCGCCCGCCACCCGGCCGCCGGGCGCGGCCGGGTCCACGCGCGCGACGCGCCCGCTCGCGGTGTCCCGGACGTAGAGCGCCCCGGCACCCCCGTCGAGGGTGAAGCCGGGGTCGGCGGTCCCGGTGGCGGCGGCCCGTCCGGAGGCGGCTCGCAGGGTGTAGGCGGTGGCGCCGCCACCGAGCAGCAGGAGGGCGAGGACGAGGATCGCCGCACGCGCGCGCGTGGAGGCGGTGGTGTTCATGTCGTGCTCCCTTCGGGGATCGGCCCGGACGGCAGCAGCCGGGCGGCGCAGCACAGGGCCGCCGCGAGGGCCAGGAGCGCGGCCACGAGGGCCGTCTCCGGTCCGCTCGCCGTCCAGACGGCACCGAAGGAGACGGCGGCACCGAGCCGGGCGAGCGCCTGCGCGGTCTGGACGACCGCGAGGCCGCCGGCCTGCCGGCCCTCGGTGAGGAAGGGCCCGGTGAGGGCCATCAGGACTCCGTCGGTGGCGGCGTAGAAGACTCCGAGCAGGACGAGGACGCCCACGAGGGCCGCTGCTTCGGGCACGGGGGCGAGGAGCAGCCCGTAGGCGAGGAGCAGGGCCCCGTGCCCGTACAGGAGCGGCCCGCGGCGCCCGAGGCGGTCGGCGAGGCGGCCGGCCGGGACGGCGAGCAGCAGATAGACGCCGGCCGCGCCGAGCGGCAGGAACGGGAACCAGGCGGCGTCGAGGTCGAGGCGCTGCTGGAGCAGCAGGTAGAGGAAGGAGTCGCCGACGGTGGCGGTGCCGAGGAGGGCGGCGCAGAGCACGATCCTGCGGTACGCGGGCGAGCGTCGCAGGGCCGTGAGGAGCCCGCCACGCGCGCGTGGGACCGCCGTCGCCCTCGGCGGCTCGCCCCGCTGCCGCCCGGGGACGAAGAGCAGCCAGAGCAGGACGCCGAACGCGCCGACGCAGAAGCTGACGGCGAAGACCGCCTCGTACGTCTCGGCCGTCGCCCACAACAGCGCGAAGGCGGCGAGCGGCCCGAGGAGGGCGCCGGTGGTGTCCATGGCGCGGTGGACGCCGAAGGCGCGGCCCAGGTCCTCGGGCGGGCTGTGCAGGGTGATGAGAGCGTCGCGCGGGGCGGTGCGGACGCCCTTGCCCAGCTTGTCTGCGGCGAGCGCCCCGGCGATCCCGCCGGTCGCCCCGCCCGCGAGGAGGAGGCCGAGCCGGGAGCAGGCGGAGAGGGCGTAGCCGAGTCCGCCGATCTGTTTGTGGCGGCCGCCGCGGTCGGCGCCGGCGCCGCCGAGGAGCCGTACGAGCGCGGTGGCGCCGGTGGAGAGGCCGTCGAGGAGCCCGAACTGGAGCGGGGACAGGCCGAGTCCGAGGACCAGGTAGAGCGGCAGGACGGCGGTCACCATCTCCGAGGAGACGTCGGTGACGAGGCTGACCGCGCCGAGGGCGAGGACGGTGCCGGGGACGCGCCGCCTGGTCCCGGTGGGACGGGGCGGCGCGTCGCGGCGACCGGTGGTCGCGAGGTACATCAGTGGCAGGTGTAGGTCGGGCCGGAGTCCTTGACCTGGTCGTCGGTGCCGACGTACTGCCAGGTGTAGGTGGTGTCGGTGAGGGCCAGCTTCAGGACGCCGTACGTTCCGCTGATCCGCTTCTGGCTGTTCGGCTGGACGGTCTCGATGGGATAGGGCTCGGCGCCGCCCATGCCGCCGACGATCTCGACGATGCCGTCGGCGGTGGCCCGCCCGTTCGGGTCCTGCGGGGCGAAGCGCTCGTAGTGGTGGTCGTGTCCGTTGAGGACGAGGTCCGCCCCGGCCGCGTAGAGGATCTGCCAGACGGGCTTGGAGACGGGGTCGTTGCCGTGGCCGCCGGAGGAGTACAGCGGGTGGTGGAAGTAGGCGGCGACGCAGCCCCTGGTGTTGCGCGCGAGGTCGTCCTTGAGCCACTGGATCTGCGTGGCGTCGTCGAAGGTGTTGGAGTCGAGGGCGACGAAGTGCCAGTTGCCCTGGTCGTAGCTGTAGTACGGCTTGCCCTGCGGGTAGGCGATGGCGCCGAAGTACGACTTGTAGCCGGAGAACGCGCCGGCCGGGTCGTAGGACTCGTGGTTGCCGGGCACGGGCCGCGTCTTCGTCTTGAAGGCGCCCCAGGTCTTGTCGTAGTAGTTCTGGAAGTCCGAGAGACGGGCGTCGTCGTACTGGTTGTCACCCATCGTCAGGTAGAAGGACGGCGCGATGCGCTGGGCCAGGGCGGCCGTCTTCGGATGGGCGCAGGAGCTGCTGGAGGCGGTGCACCGGGCGGCGATGTCGCCGGCCGCGACGACGGTGAAGGCGCCGGTGGGCGGGGGCGTGGTGGAGGTGGTGCCGTAGACCTCCACCGTCCAGAGCGAGTAGCCGTACGAGGTGCCGCGTGCGGTCCCGTAGACGCGGAGGTAGCGGCCGGTGCCGGTGAGTCCGGTCCAGTCGTCGGTGGCGCCGTTGCCCGCGGTCTCGGTGGCGAGGCGGGTCCAGGTGGTGCCGTCGGCGGAGATCTCGACGCGGTAGGCCTTGGCGTAGGCGGCCTCCCAGACGAGCTTGACGCGGGAGACGGTGGCCGAGGGGCCGAGGTCGACCTTGATCCACTGGGGGTCGACGCCTTCGGCGCTGGCCCAGCGGGTGGTGGAGTCGCCGTCGAAGGCCTTCTCCGGGCCGAAGGTGCTGTCCTCGACGGAGGAGGAGGTGGCCGGCCTGCCCTGGGAGATCAGGGTGTCGGCGGCGGCTCCGGCGCGGTCCGGGAGGGCGAGCAGGAGTCCGCCGACGAGCAGCAGCACGGCGGCGAGGACGAGGGGCAGTCGGTCGGTGGTGCGGCGAGGTGGGGCGGAGGCGAACAGACGCATACCCGGGCTCCCTGGCCTGAGGGGTCGGCGAGAGCTGGACACCGGTGCGGGGCACCACGACCGCGCCGGGCGGCGCGGACCGGGTCGCCCGTGCCGTGTGGTGCGGGCACGGGCGACCGGCCGGGTGGCGATTCGGGGCGCCACGCGGTGGGGTGGTGCTCGGCGGCCGGGTCAGAGCTCTCGCTGAGCGCGTCACGCCCCCGGGATGGGGCTTGGGGTGGGGCGCCGCGCCGAGCCGCTGCCCGGGAGGATAGCGGACAGGAAGGTTTCCTACCAGACTCTCGACTCCCCGTCCCCTGCCCCGACTTGAGGGGCCTCAGAGGCTGATGTGGTACGCCTTGCGCAGGGTCTCGTGGACGGTCCAGGTCGTCCGGTCGCCCTCCCGCAGTACAGCCACGTCACCGGGGCCGATCTCCAGGGTGTCACCGCCTTCGACGGCGACGGTCGCGCGCCCGGAGACCACCACGAAGAGCTCGTTGGCCTCGGTGTCGGTGACGACGCCGGGCGTGATCTGCCAGATGCCGCGCAGCTGCTTGCCGTCGGCCGACTCCCACAGCACCTTGCCCGTCACCTCGGGCGTGCCGGAGACGATCTGGCCGGGGTCGAGGGGCTCGGCTTCGAGCTCCGCGTCGGGGATGTGCACGGCGAAGGAGGGGAGGTCATGAGTGGTCATGGGCGGTGACTGTAGCGGGGGTCCGGGAGTGCTCGGAGGCCGGGACCGGATGGAAGAACAGCCTCCGTTTCGGCCCCCACCAGGCGCGATACGGAGGACGCACGACGGCGACGAAATCCGCACCGGCCCTCCGGCGCGGCGCCCCAAGGGCGTCGCCGCCGTCCTCGCCGCCCCGGCCCGGCGGCCCGTCACGGATTCCGCAGACGTCTCCCGGGTGTGGCAGGAGGTCGCCAAGGAGGTTTGCGGGGCCGGTGGGCGCGCCAAGGAATGGGACATGTCCACACAGGTGTCCGAAGAGGTACGGGAGGCGCTCCACGAGGGCCGGCCCGTCGTCGCGCTGGAATCGACGCTCATCGCCCACGGTCTGCCGCGCCCGCGCAACCTCGCCGTGGCGGCGGAGCTGGAGGAGTCGGTACGGGCCGGGGGCGCCGTCCCCGCCACGATCGCGGTCGTCGACGGCACGGCCAGGATCGGCCTCGACCGGGCGGCCCTGACCCGGATCGCCGAGGACCCCTCGGTGCGGAAGCTGGGCCACCGCGACCTGGCCCCGGCCCTGGCAACCGGGGCGACGGGGGCGACGACGGTCTCGGCGACGGCCTGGCTCGCGGACGCGGCCGGCATACGGGTGTTCGCGACGGGCGGGCTCGGCGGCGTGCACCGGGAGTGGAGCGAGACGCAGGACGAGTCCGCCGACCTGCGGCTGCTCGCCCGGGTCGGGATCACGGTGGTGTGCGCCGGGGTCAAGTCGATCCTCGACGTGCCCGCGACGCTCCAGCGCCTGGAGACCCTGGGCGTGACGGTCGTCGGCTACGGCACGGAGCGCTTCCCCGGCTTCTACCTCTCCTCCTCGGGCGAACCCGTCGACTGGACCCTGCGCACCCCGGAGGAGGTGGCGGGGGTGATACGGGCGCAGGACGCGCTGACCGGCCCCCGGTCCGCGCTCGTCGTGGCCAACCCGGTGCCGGAAGCCGAGCAGCTGGATCCCGCGCTGCACGACCGGGTGCTCGCGCGGGGCCTCGCGGCGGCGAAGGAGAAGGGGATCACCGGCCAGGCGGTGACGCCGTTCCTCCTCGAATACCTGATGGTGCACACGGAAGGGGCGTCCCTGGAGGCCAACCTCGCGGCGGTACGGGGCAATGTGCGGCTCGCGGCGCGCATCGCGGGAGCGTACGCGTCGGGGACGGCGCACCGATCGGAGGATCGCGGCTCGGCGGCGCACGCCCCGGAGGCGCACGGCTCGGCGGCGACCGGCGCCGACGGCCGGTGACCGGGGGCGCGCTGCTCGTCGTCGGGGACGTGGTCACGGACGTCGTCGCCCGGCACCGGACCCCGCTCGCTCCCGCCACGGACACGGCGGCGGAGATCAGGACCCTCCCGGGCGGCGCCGGGGCCAACGCGGCCTGCTGGGCGGTGCGTTCCGGCTGCGACGAGGTGCGGCTGCTCGGCCGGGTGGGGACGGACGCGGCCGACTGGCACGAGCGGGCGCTGCGGAGGGCGGGCGTGCGCCCCCTGCTCGTGCCGGACGCGGACGCGGCGACGGCCACCGTGATCGCGCTCGTGGACGGCTCGGCGGAGCGCACCTTCCTGACCGACAGCGGCGCCGCGCTGCGCCTCTCCCCCGCCGACTGGTCGGCCGGACTGCTCGACGGCGTGGCCCGGCTGCACCTCTCGGGGTACCTGTTCTTCGCCGCGCCGAGCCGCGAGACGGCCTGCCGGGCGCTGCGGGACGCGCGGGAGGCCGGGGTCCCGGTGAGTGTGGACCCGGCGTCGGCGGGGTTCCTGGCGGAGCTGGGCGCGAACCGGTTCCTCGCGGCGGCGGAGGGCGCCGAGACGCTGCTGCCCAACGCGGACGAGGCCCGGTCGCTCACCGGCCGCGACGAACCGGAGTCGGCGGCCGCGGAGTTGAGCCGGCGCTTCCCGCTGGTCGTGGTCACGCTCGGGGCGGCGGGCGCGCTGGTCGCCGAGGGCGGCGCGGTCACCGCGCGGGTGGCGGCGCCCCCGGTGCGGCCGGTGGACTCGACGGGCGCGGGCGACGCGTTCACGGGGGCGTTCCTGGCCGCGCGGCTCGCGGGCGCGGACCCGGTGCGGGCCGCGGCGGAGGGCTGCCGCGCGGGCGCGGAGGCGGTCACCACGGTGGGCGGCAGACCCCCGGCCGGCCCGACCGGCCCGGCCTGATCGGCCTGATCGGCCTGATCGGCGGGAAACCCCCTACGTCCGCAGACCCGTCCAGGCCGGGTGGCGCGGGTCGTCGGCCCGTACGACGGCGTCCGCCGCGTCGGTGGGGCCGACCTCCATCTCGTACCGGGCGAAGGCGGGCAGGGTCCAGGACTCCTCCGTGCGCCGGGCGAGGGCGCCGGGCGAGAGGCGCAGGTGCACGGTGAGGTCGAAGGGGAACCAGTGGCCGAGCAGGAAGGGCCCGTGCAGCACGAGCACCCCGCGCGGCGGCAGCGTGACGTACGGGCTGCGGGTGGCGCGGTCCGTGACCGGGTCCCAGAGGTCGGGCAGCACGCGCCCGGTGCCTCCGGGGTCCAGCGGCCCGAAGACCTCCCGCCACAGGGCCCCGGTGTCGGTCCACCCGCTGTAGTACGCGTCGGGGTCCTGCTTCCCGTACTCGTACCGGAGGGAAGCGGGTCGCAGGAAGCCGCCGGTGCTCACGACCTGGACCGCCCGCCCGCGCGTGCGCAGCGCTTCGGCGAGGAGCCCGGCGAGTTCGCCGCCGGGCGCGGCGGGCGGGCCGTCGATGCCCACCTTGAGCCAGTCGTCGCCCGCGGCGGCGGGGGACGCGTCGAGGTGACCGGCGAGCGTCTCCGCCAGCCGGTCCCAGGTGATCGCCTCGTATCGCATGCCGCCCATCCTGCCTGCCACACCCGCCCCTGAGGTGTACCGGCCGACGTCTTCGGCCGTACGGTGACCTGGCCGCGCGACCGCTCGGCAGCCACGGAGGAGAGGACCGGTCCCCCATGAGCCGGCGTCAGGAAGCACTGCCGTACGAGACCACGGGGGCGACGACGCCCTTCGGCCTCGGGCTGCACCATGTGCAGCTCTCGCTGCCGCCGGGCGAGGAGGAGGTGTGCCGCCGGTTCTACGTGGACGTGCTCGGCATGACCGAGATCCGCAAGCCCCCGGTCCTCGCGGCGCGCGGCGGGCTGTGGGTGCGCTCGGACGCGCTGGAGATCCACCTGGGCGTCGAGGAGGACTTCCGGCCGGCCCGCAAGGGCCACCCGGGCATCCTGGTCGCCGACCTCGACGGCCTGGCCGAGCGGCTGACCGGCCTCGGCACCGAGGTGACGTGGGACGACGACTTCCCGGGCCACCGCCGCTTCTACGTCGCCGACTGCCACGGGAACCGGCTCGAATTCCTCTGCCCCGGGAAGTGACCCTGCGGGGTCGGCTTGACCTTGTCACTGGCGTCAGGGTTCGACCATCGGGCCATGGACACCACCACACCCACCAGGGTCGTCGTCGTCACCGGCGCGGGCACCGGCATCGGCCGGGCCACCGCGCGCTCCTTCGCCGGACAGGGGGCGACGGTCGTCGCCGTCGGCCGCAGGACGGAGCCGCTGCGGGAGACCGCCGAGGGGCACCCGGGCATCCACCCGTTCACCGCCGACGTCACGGCGGAGGGCGCGGCCGAGGAGATCGTCCGCGCCGCGCTGACGGACCACGGCCGGCTCGACGTCCTCGTCAACAACGCCGGGATCTCCGCCGGCGGCCCGCTCGGCACCCTCGACCGTTCCGTGATCACCCCGCTCCTGGAGACGAACCTCGTCGCCCCGGTCCTGCTCACGCAGGCGGCCGTCCCCGCGCTCCGGGAGTCCCGGGGCGTCGTGGTGAACGTGACGACGACGATCGGTCAGCGCGGCTGGCCCGCCAACTCCTTCTATCCGGCGACCAAGAGCGCCCTGGAGACCCTGACCCGCTGCTGGGCGGTGGAGCTCGCGCCGGCCGGCGTCCGGGTCGTGGCGGTCGCGCCCGGTGCGATCGAGACCCCGATCGCGGACCACATGGGCCTCACCCCCGAGCAGCGGAAGGCGGTGCGGGAGTGGCAGCTCGCGCACACCCCGCTGGGGCGGGTCGGCAGGCCGGAGGAGGTCGCCTGGGCGATCACCTCGCTCGCCGCCCCGGACGCCGCCTTCCTGACCGGCACCGTCCTGCCCGTCGACGGGGGCGCGCTGGTCTCGTGATACGACTGCGCGAGGAGGTGGCGTCCTTGCGCATCGGTGAACTGGCCCGGCGGACCGGGGTGTCGGCCCGCGCCCTGCGGCACTACGAGCAGGCGGGGCTCATCGCGTCGGACCGCGCGGCCAACGGGTACCGGGTGTACGAGGAGGTCACCGTCGCGCGGGTGTCGAACATCCGGTACCTGCTGGACGCGGGGTTCACGCTGGACGACGTGGCCGCGTTCCGCACCTGTCTGGACGGGGACATCTCGGCGGCCCCGCCGTCCGCCCGCGCCCTGGAGATCGCCCGCGAGCGCCTCGCCGTGATCGACGCGCGCATCGCGGCGCAGACGGCGGCCCGCGACCGGCTGGCCAAGGCGCTGGCCGCGCAGTCCTCCTGAGCTCGACCCCTCGTCGTGCGGTCCTGGATCCGGGCCGACACGAGGGTCTGCGCGACGGCCCGGGCGACGCCCGACACGACAGCCGACACGACAGCCGACGCAACGGCCTGCGCGGCGACCTCGGCTCAGGCCGGCGCCCCTGCCCGCACCGGTCGTTCGAGCGCCGCCCGTCCCGACTCGACCGCCTCCCCGAGCGTGAGCTCGCCCGCCGCGAGGGCCCGGCAGGTCGCCGCGTCGGTCCGCAGCCGGGCGTCCGGGGCCTCCACCCCTCCGTCCCCGTAGGCCACGCTCCCGTCGGCCTCGATCCGTACGTGGAACTCGCCCTCGTCGAGGGTCACTTGGACGGTCCCCGCGCCGAGCTCGGCCAGCGCCCCGAGGAGCGGGATCGCGTACCAGTGGGCGCGGACGGCGTCGGTGGGCCGGGGCTCCCCGAGGTCGGGTGCGCCCCAGGCGGCGAGGGTGCGCAGGACGGGCAGCAGCTCACGTCCGCGCGGGGTGAGTTCGTACACGTACGCCGAGGCGGGCGGGGGCAGTCGGCGCCGGGTGACCAGCTCGGCGCCCTCCATGTCCTTGAGGCGGCCGGCGAGCATGTCGGTGCTGACGCCGGGCAGGTCGGCGTGCAGGTCGGTGTAGCGGCGCGGCCCGGCGAGGAGTTCGCGGACGACGAGCAGGGTCCAGCGGTCGCCGACGAGGTCGAGGGCGCGCGCGGCGGCGCAGTGCTGGTCATAGCTGCGGCGGCGTGGCTGACGTGGCATGCGACGCAGTCTAGACATGTTGTTGGACTTTCCAAGCTCGAACTTGGTAAAACCAAGCAACACTGATTCCGGGGACCTGGGAGGTCGGACATGGAGTTCCGGCAGTCGAGCAAGCTGAACGAGGTCTGCTACGAGATCCGCGGCCCGGTCATCGAGCACGCCAACGCGCTCGAGGAGGCGGGCCACAGCGTCCTGCGCCTCAACACCGGCAACCCGGCGCTCTTCGGCTTCGAGGCGCCCGAGGAGATCGTCCAGGACATGATCCGGATGCTCCCCAAGGCCCACGGCTACACCGACTCGCGCGGCATCCTCTCCGCCCGGCGCGCGGTCGCCCAGCGCTACCAGTCCATGGGCCTGCCGGACGTGGACGTCGACGACATCTTCCTCGGCAACGGCGTGTCCGAGCTGATCTCGATGGCCGTGCAAGCCCTCCTGGAGGACGGCGACGAGGTCCTCGTACCCGCCCCGGACTACCCGCTGTGGACGGCCGTGGTCACGCTCGCGGGCGGCCGGCCCGTGCACTACCTGTGCGACGAGTCCGCCGACTGGTACCCGGACCTCGACGACATGGCGTCGAAGATCACCGACCGCACCAAGGCCATCGTCGTCATCAACCCGAACAACCCCACGGGCGCCGTCTACCCGAAGGAGGTCCTGGAGGGCATCTTCGAACTCGCCCGCCGCCACGGCCTGATGGTCTTCGCCGACGAGATCTACGACCAGATCGTCTACGACGAGGTCGTCCACCACCCGGCCGCCTCCCTCGCCCCCGACCTGGTGGTCCTCACCTTCGGCGGGCTCTCCAAGACGTACCGGGTCGCGGGCTTCCGCTCCGGCTGGCTGGTCGTCACCGGCCCCAGGCAGCAGGCGAAGAACTACCTGGAGGGTCTCACCATGCTGGCCTCCATGCGACTCTGCCCCAACGCCCCCGCCCAGTACGCCATCCAGGCCGCGCTCGGCGGCCGGCAGTCCATCCACGAGCTCACCGCCCCGGGCGGCAGGCTGCGCGAACAGCGCGACCGGGCCTGGGAGAAGCTCAACGAGATCCCGGGCGTCTCCTGCGTGAAGCCGAAGGGCGCCCTGTACGCCTTCCCGCGCCTCGACCCCGCCGTGCACAGGATCCACGACGACGAGAAGTTCGTCCTCGACCTGCTCCTGCGGGAGAAGATCCAGGTCGTGCAGGGCACCGGCTTCAACTGGCCGCGCCCTGACCACTTCCGCATCCTGACCCTGCCGTACGCCGACGACCTCGACGCCGCGATCAGCCGCATCGGCCGCTTCCTGAGCGGCTACCGGCAGTGACGTCCGACCCCCTCGGCTGTCATGATCTAGGGGTCTGAAGGCCGAGGGAAATGGGGAGGGCGACCGGTCATGGATGCGGCGCTGATAGCCGTGGCGGGAACCCTGTTGGGCGTCGTCTTCACGCACTGGTTCCAGGGGCGGGCCACCGAGCGCACGGCCGCGCTCGCCCGCACCGAACAGCTCCGGCAGGAACGGATCGCGACCTACAGCGCCTTCGCGGGCGCGGTCGTCGACTACCGGCACAGCCAGAACGACCGCTGGTTCCGGGCGCGCCGGCAGCCCGGTTCGGAGGAGGCGGAGGAGTCCCGGCACGCCTCCTACCGGCAGCGCACCGCCGCCCGGCAGGCCCTCTTCCGCGTCCAGCTGGTGTGCGACGACCCGGAGGTCCGCCGCCTCGCCGAGGCGGCCTTCGTGGACTCACACTGCATGCACGAGGCGGTCGACGAGACGGACCGCGCCCGCCGCTCCGAACAGGCGAAGGAGGCGCTCGCCCTGTTCATCGCCGCCGCCGCGCCCGGCATCCGCTGATCGGAGACCGGCCGTGGACCTCGTCGCACCCGTCGTCGTCGAACCGCTCAAGCGCCGCCGCTGCTCGGAATGCCACCGGGGTCCGCTGGAGCGGATGATCGTCGAGTTCAACGCGCCGGTCTGCCTGGACTGCGCCGATCTCGGCCATCTGGTCTTCCTGCGCCGGGGCGACACGGCGCTCACCCGCCGCGCCCGCGAGGCCAGCACGCTCTGGGCCGTGGTCGTACGGCACAACCGGCGCCGTACCCGGTACGAGCGCCAGGGCCTGCTCGTCGAGGAGGCCGCCCTCGCCGAGGCCGAGCGGGCCTGCCTGGCGGACGCGGACGCGCGGGCCGCGCGGCGGGCCCGGGACGCGGTGCGGCGCGCGGCCCTGGACGCCGAGATCACCGAGGTCCTCCGGACGGAGATCCTGCGGCTCTTCCCGTCCATCCCGGTGGACCGGGCCACGGAGATCGCCGTCCACGCCTCGGCGAAGGGCAGCGGACGGGTGGGGCGCACGGCCGCGGGCCGCTCGCTCGACCGCGGCGCGGTCACCGCCGCGGTACGAGCCTCCGTACGGCATGTCGACACGCCGTACGACTCCCTGCTGATGCAAGGGGTTCCCCGGCACCAGGCCCGGACGAGGATCGCACCCTCCATCGAGGCGGTGCTCCGGACCTGGCGTCAGGGCGGCGGGGCCGCGAGCGGCCTGGAGCACGGCTGACGGCTCGGGCGTCAGCCCGTGTCGGCCGGGCCGCGAGGGGCCGACCCTCAGGCCTGGTCGCCGGCGCGGCGTGCGCGGCGGTACAGCAGGGCGCCGCCGAGGAGCAGCGCGGCGCTCGCGGGAGCGGCGTAGCCCAGGGCGTCCGAACCCGTGGCGGCCAGCGAGGCCGTGCTCGTCTCGCCCAGCGGCACGGGGGCCGGGGCGACCGGGGCGGCCGGGGTCACGGACTCGGCGTGCGGCGCCGGCACGTTCCGCACGGGGGTCTGCGGGCGCGGCGTCGGCGTCTCGATCGGCTGCTCGGGCTTCGCGGGGCCGTTGACCGAGGTGTTGCCGAAGACCGGGTTGCCGATGCCGACCACGTTGGCCGAGTTCCCGCTGACGTTCACGGGCAGGTCGACGGGCAGTTGGAGGCCGTTCCCGGAGAGCACGCCCGGGGATCCCTCGGCGCGGGTCTCGGCGGTGGAACCGCCGCCGTTGGAGGAGCCGCCCCCGTGGGAGCCGCCGGTCCGGGAGCCGCCGGCCTGCTCCCCGCCGCGCGGGGTGCCGGGCAGGTCCTTGTGGGAGCCGCTGCCGCCCTCGTCCCCGTAGCCCCCGGCCTCGGGCGCGGCGGAACGGTTGGCACAGCCGTTTCCGAAGGCCGGGTTGAGCAGCCCGACGACGTTGACCGTGTTGCCGCAGACGTTGACCGGCACGTGCACCGGCAGCTGGAGCGTGTTGCCGGAGCCGACTCCCGGTGAACCGACCGCGGCGCCCTGGGCGCCGGCGTCGGCGTGCGCGGCGCCCGCCGAGAGGGCGAGCGCTCCGCCCGTGACCAACAGTGTGGCCAGACCACTTCGGCGAATCTGCCTCATGGCTTCCTGCCTTCCGGAGGTGTACACGGGCAAGTGCCCGTACCGGAATCAACGCGACAAACGTGGGTGCCGGATCCAGCCGTTGACGGGTTTCACTCCATCGAGTGGGGCTCCGTTCGGGTGTCGGGTCAACACCGGTCGACGTCTGTCCGTATCCCCCGACCCCCGTCAGCGGCCCAGGAGATCAGTGAGGGCGCCGACCGGATCCGGGTCGGGGGCGCCGCGCGGCCACCAGTCCTCACGGCCGGCGTCCGACTCGTACCCGTACCAGAGGCCGTCCCGGCCGAGCCGGAGCTGGAGGGACTCCCCGGAGAGCCTGTTGCGCCAGGGGCGGAAGGCGGGGAAGTCGGCGGCGAGCAGCGCGGGTCTCGCCCGGTCGAACGGCCCGGCCGGCGGGTCCCAGGGCTCTTCGAGGACGGCGAGGCCGGCGGCGCCGCCCTGGCGCCAGGCGGCGACGGCGCGGGCGAGGTCCGTGGGCGTGCGGTCGAGGGCGTGCGCCAGGTCGCGGTAGAGCGCACGGGAGGAGGCGGTGAGTCCGGACCCGGGGTGCGCGGCGGCCAGCCGGACCGCGTCCTGCCAGGGGCTGAGCGCGGCGACCGGGTCGTGGCCGGTGGCGAGGAAGGTGTGGGCGCGGGCGGCGGCCTCGGTGGCGAGGAGGTCGAGGGCGAGCGGATCGGGGGCTGCCGGGTCCGGCGGGAAGACGGCCGGCCGACCGGGCCGGTCCGGGACCGGCAGCTCGGGCGGCAGCGGCGGGAGCCCGGCCCCGGCGGCCGCGTCGAGCGCGATCCGGGCGGGGACCGTGGGCATCGGCGGGGCGGCCGCGCCCGTCTCGGCGGCGCCCTGGGCGGCGTTGCGCCGGGTGAGTTCGGCGAGCAGCTCCTGCTCGCCTCGGCCGCGCATCAGGAAGAGGACGAACGGGTCCTCGTCGAGGAGCCGGGCGGCCTGGTAGCAGAGGGCGGCGGCGTGCTTGCAGGGATAACCGTCGTCCGGGCAGGAGCAGTCGGGCACGAGGTCGCCGGGCGCGGGCAGCAGGCCGGTGACCGCCTCAAGGGCGTGCGGCACGTCCTTGTCGAGGAGGGCGGCGATGTGGTCGGGGCGGGCGGCGGCCTCGTCGAGGAAGCGCTCCCAGCCGTCGTCGCCGAGGGTCCGCATCCTGATCTCGGTGCGGTACGGGCGGGGCCGGGTGCCGTGGACGTAGGCGACGACCCGGCCGGGGGTGACCGTGATCGCGTCGACGTGGCCGCGCCCCGCGTACGCCTTGCCGCGCGCGAGCCGGGCCGGGTCGAGGGCGGCGTCCTCCAGGGCCGCGACCCAGGCGTTCCCCCACCAGGTGGCGGCGAACCGGCCGTCGGGGGCCGAGCGCGGCGCGACCTGCGGGAAGCTGCGGCGACGGTCGTCGTGGCGGGGGGCGGCGCCCCGAGCGCCCCGCGCGCCCCGGGCGTGGTTCACGAGGGCCTCCTCAGGGACACCAGGTCGGCGAGCTCCCGGTCGGTGAGTTCGGTGAGGGCGGCCTCGCCGGAGCCGAGGACGGCATCGGCCAGGGCCCGCTTGGTGCGGAGCATCTCGGCGATGCGGTCCTCGACGGTGCCCTCGGCGACGAGCCGGTGGACCTGCACCGGCTGGGTCTGCCCGATGCGGTAGGCCCGGTCGGTGGCCTGCTCCTCGACGGCCGGGTTCCACCAGCGGTCGTAGTGGACGACATGGCCGGCCCGGGTGAGGTTGAGGCCGGTGCCCGCGGCCTTGAGGGAGAGCAGGAAGACGGGGACCTCACCGGCCTGGAAGCGGTCGACCATCCGCTCCCGCTCGGCCACCGGGGTGCCGCCGTGCAGGAGTTGGGCCGGGATGCCGCGCGCGGCCAGGTGGTCGGCGAGGAGCCGCGCCATCGACACGTACTGGGTGAAGACGAGGACGGACCCGTCCTCGGCGAGGATCGTGTCGAGGAGCTCGTCGAGCAGGGCGAGCTTTCCGGAGCGGCCGGCGAGGCGTCCGGTGCCGCTGCCGCGCGGCACCTGCTCCTTGAGGTACTGCGCGGGGTGGTTGCAGATCTGCTTGAGGGAGGTCAGCAGGCTCATGACGAGGCCGCGGCGGGCCATGCCCTCGGCGCCCTCGATCCGCGCCATGGTCTCGCGGACCACCGCCTCGTAGAGCGAGGCCTGTTCCCTGGTGAGCGCGACGGGATGGTCGGACTCCGTCTTGGGCGGGAGTTCGGGGACGATGCCGGGGTCGGACTTGCGGCGGCGCAGCAGGAAGGGCCGCACGAGCCGGGCGAGCCGCTCGACGGCCTCCTCGTGCTCGATCTCCTCGTGGTTCTCCACGGCCCGGGCGTGGCGGGAGCGGAAGGCCTTGAGCGGGCCGAGGAGGCCGGGGGTGGTCCAGTCGAGGAGCGCCCAGAGCTCGGAGAGGTTGTTCTCCACGGGGGTGCCGGTGAGGGCGACCCTGGCGGGCGCGGGGATCTCGCGGAGCGCCTTGGCGGTCGCGGAGAACGGGTTCTTGACGTGCTGCGCCTCGTCGGCGACGACCATCCCCCATTCCCGCTCGGCCAGTCGGGCGGCGCTGGTGCGCAGGGTGCCGTAGGTGGTGAGGACGAAACCGCCCTCGGTGCCGCCGAGGTCCCGGTCGGCGCCGTGGAAGCGCCGGACGGGCACGTCGGGGGCGAACTTCCGCACCTCCCGCTGCCAGTTGCCGAGGAGGGAGGCCGGGCAGACGACGAGGGTCGGGGCGCGGCGGGCGCGGCGCAGGTGGAGCGCGATGAGGGTGACGGTCTTGCCGAGGCCCATGTCGTCGGCGAGGCAGCCGCCGAGGCCGAGCGAGGTCATCAGGTCGAGCCAGGCGAGGCCGCGGAGCTGGTAGTCGCGCAGGGTGGCGGTGAGGCCGGTCGGGGCCTGCACGTCCTCGGGGCCGGCCAGGAGCCGGTCGCGGAGCGCGGCGAGCGCGCCGACGGGGACGGCGGGGACGGACTCGCCGTCCACCTCGGCGGTGCCGGTGAGCGCGGCGGCGAGGGCGTCGACCGGTTCGAGCAGGCCGAGTTCGCGCTTGCGCGCCTTGCGGACGAGGGCGGGGTCGACGACGACCCACTGGTCGCGGAGGCGCACGATGGGCCGGTGGGCCTCGGCGAGGAGGTCCATCTCGCGCTCGGTGAGCGGATCGCCGTCGAGGGCCAGCTGCCAGTTGAACCGCAGGAGCTCCTCGCTGTCGAAGAAGGAGGTGCCGTCGGTGGCGGAGCCGGGCGCGGCGTGGGCGGGGCGGACGACGGCGGAGGCGCTGAGCGAGCGGGCGAGCTCGCGCGGCCAGTGGAGGGCGACCCCGGCGTCGGCGAGCCGGGCCGCGGCGGGGCCGAGCAGTTCGTACAGCTCGTCCTCGGTGACGGCGAGGACGTCGGGCACGTCCCGCTCCAGGAGCCGGGAGAGCGGGGGCCAGACGCGGGCGGCCCGGCGCAGGGCGAGGACGGCGTCGATCCGGGCGCGGGGCCCGAAGTGCTCAC
>NZ_MWIG01000475.1:0-13088 GCF_002156145.1 Streptomyces sp. NRRL B-24572
GAGCCGGCTGCCGGGTGCCCGGGTCCCCTCGATGATCTGATCGCGCAGCACGCGCGTCACCCGCTCCGATTCGGGTCTGAACTCCTCAGCGCCTGTCATGCCGCCATTCTCCCATCGGGAGGCGGACGGCGGTCCACGGGACCCGGCCGTGGACGCGGGGTGCGGCGCCTCCACTGAATCTCCGTCAACAACCTTCGTCCGGTGCGTTGACGGGGTTATGACACGTGTCACAGCATGGGCGCTGCCCGGTACCTACCAGTCGGTAGGTGCGGTGGGTCTCTCGGCGTCGTCCTCAGCGTGGAGGTCTCTGTGTCCCGTGCCGTGCCCCGATCCCGCAAGGTCCTCGCGCTCGTGGCCGGTGCGGCCGCGCTCGCCGCGCCGCTCGCCCTCGCCGCACCCGCCGCCGGTGCGGAGGAGGCGGCCGCCCCGTACACCGTCACCCCGCTCCGGTTCACCGTCGAGGTGGGCGGCCGGAGTTGCGCCGTCGACGCCGACCTCTACCGGCCGGCCGGCACGGACGCCGCACACCCCGCGCCCGCCGTCCTCGCCACCAACGGCTTCGGCGGCAGCAAGAGCGACGGCTCCACCGCCGCCATCGGCAAGGCCTTCGCCGAGCGCGGCTACGTCGGCCTCGTCTACTCGGGCCTCGGCTTCGGGAAGTCCGGCTGTCTGATCTCCCTCGACGACCCCGAGGCCGACGGACGCGCCGCCGCCCGGCTCGTCGACTTCCTCGCCGGGAGCCTCGCCGCCGACGACGGCACCCGCGCCGACTTCGTCACCCGGGACGGTACGGGAGACCCGCGCGTCGGCATGATCGGCGGCTCCTACGGCGGCGCCGTCCAACTCGCGGCCGCCTCCGTCGATCCCCGTATCGACGCCCTCGTCCCCCTCATCACCTGGAACGACCTCGCGTACTCCCTCGCCCCCAACGCCGCCGACCGGAACACCCCCGGCGTCTTCAAGTGGCAGTGGGCCAACGGCTTCTACCTCATAGGCGAGGGCCAGCCCCTGCTCGCCCCCTCGCTCGATCCCAGCCGGATCAACTCCCTCGGCTGTCTGCACTTCGTCACCGACGCCTGCGACACGATCAGGCTCCTGAACTCCGGCCGCTACCCGGCCGCCGCGACCGAGAAGATGCTCGCCTACGCCCGCAGCGTCTCCCCGGTCTCCTACCTCGACCGGATCACCGCCCCCACCCTGATCGTGCAGGGCCAGTCCGACAGCCTGTTCAACCTCAACGAGGCCCGCGCCACCTACGACCGGCTGCGCGAGCGCGGCGTCGACACCCGGATGATCTGGCAGTCCTGGGGCCACAGCGGGGGACAGAAGCCGGGCGAACTCGACCTCGGCGACCCCGAGGGGAGCTATGTCGGGCAGCGCGTCCTCGCCTGGTTCGACCGCCACCTCCGGAAGAACACGGCCGCGGACACCGGCCCCGCCTTCGCCTGGTACCGCGAGGGGCAGAGCGGCTACGGCACCGCCGACCGGGTCCCGGCGCTCAGTCAGCAGCTGTACCTCTCCGGTGACGGCAAGCTCGTCGACAACCGCACGAAGGTCGCCCGCGGCTCCCGCCAGTACGCCAACTGGCTGGTCCCGACGAGCCATTCGGAGTCCTCGCTCGCCGGCATGATCGGGCTCCCCGACCCCCGGCCGTACGACACCCCCGGCACCTACCTCGGCTGGACCAGCGCCCCGCTCACCGAGCCCGTCGACCTCGTCGGCGCGCCGAGGGCGACCCTCCGGGTCGTCTCCCCGGCGACCGAACGCGTCCAGGACTCGGGCGACGCCGCCGACAAGCTCGTCCTCTTCGCGAAGCTGTACGACGTCGCGCCCGACGGGACGAAGACCCTGGTCAACCGGCTGGTCGCGCCCGTGCGCGTACCGGACGTCACCCGCCCCTTCACCGTCGAGCTGCCGGGCATCGTCCACCGCTACGAGACCGGCCACCGGCTGGAGTTCGTCGTCGCCGCGAGCGACACCGCGTACTCCGGCAACCGCGGCATCAAGCCGGTGACCGTCGTCAGCGACCCCGAGTCCACGGGGACGCTGTCCCTCCCCCTCGTCCAGGGGAGGGTGGGCTGACCTACAGCGCCGCGTAGCCCGGCCGTACGACCTCGTCGACGATCCGCTGCCGCTCCGGCAGCGGCAGGAACGCGGCCTCCAGGGCGGCGACCGTGAACTCCTCGAAGACCTCGGGGCCGTATCCGAAGGCGTCCACCATGTGCTGGAACTCCTCGCTCATGGTGGTGCCGGAGACCAGCCGGTTGTCCGTGTTGAGCGTGATCCGGAAGCCCAGGCGGCGCAGCTCGTCGATCGGGTGCGAGGCGTAGTCCTTCGCGGCGCCCGTCTGGAGGTTGGACGTCGGGCAGACCTCCAGGGCGATGCGGTTGTCCCGGACGTACGAGGCGAGCCGGCCCAGCGTGCCGTCCTCGGCGATGTCGTCCGTGATCCGCACGCCGTGGCCGATCCGCTCGGTGCCGCAGACCTGCACGGCCTCGTGGATCGACTCCGCGCCGACGGCCTCGCCGGCGTGGATCGTGTAGTGGCAGTTCTCCCGCTTCAGGTGCTGGAAGGCGGCGAGGTGGCGGGCCGGCGGGTTGCCGATCTCGCCGCCCGCTATGTCGAAGCCCGCCACGCCGTTGTCCCGGTGCGCGACCGTGAGCTCCGCGATCTCCAGGGAACGGTCGGTGTGGCGCATGCCGGTGAGCAGGGTGCGGACGGTGATCCGGCCGCCGGTGCGGCGCTCGCCCTCGCGGAAGCCGTCGTTGACCGCCACGACGACCTCGTCGAGGGTCAGCCCGCCCTCCAGGTGCTGCTCGGGGGCGTAGCGGATCTCGGCGTAGACGACGCCGTCCGCCGCCAGGTCCTCGGCGCACTCGGCCGCGATGCGCACGAGCGCCTCGCGGGTCTGCATGACCGCGCAGGTGTGCGCGAAGGTCTCCAGGTAGCGCTCGAGGGAGCCGGAGTCGGCGGCGTCCCGGAACCAGACCGCCAGCTCGGCCGGGTCCTCGGTCGGCAGCCCGGTGTAGCCGCACTCCCGCGCCAGCTCGACGATGGTCGCGGGGCGCAGCCCGCCGTCGAGGTGGTCGTGGAGGACGGCCTTGGGGGCCCGGCGGATCCACTCGGAGACGGTGGAGGCGGCAGGCGTGGCAGGGTTGTCAGACAAGTGCATGGCGGGGAAGTGTACGCGACGGCCGGGCCGGGTGCTGTGACGGCTCTGACAGGGGGCTGTGCGGGGCCTCGGTCTACGGCTCGCTTCTACGGGCCGGGCCGGACCGGGTCGGGCCCGAGCGGGCGCGGATCGGGTCGGGCCTGAGCGGGCCCGGGTCGGGTCGGGCCCGAGCGGGCGCGGGTCGGGTCGGGCCCGGGCCGGGCCGGTCCGGGCCGGGCCGGGCCCGCACCGCTCGTCGGCCCGCGCTCAGTGCGACTGCAGCACCGGCAGTGCGGGCGTCCCCGTCGGCAGCATGTGCTTCGCGGCCAGGACCGGGGTCTCGCCGACCCTCACCACCTGCGTGATCAGGACGGCGGGCGTGTCCGCGGGGCGGCCCAACTGCTCCCCGCGCCGCCGCCCGAGCAGCGTCGCCGTGATGCCGCTGTGCGCGGTCAGGGCCGTCTCCCGCGAGGCCGCGACGAGCACCGCGAGCATCGAGACGGCGCCACCGGAGCCCGCTTCCGCCTCCCGCAGGGCCCGCGCGAACTCCGGGTGCACCCGGTCGAGCAGCTCGTCGGGTGCCGCCCACTCGTGGCTCAGTGCCGCCGCCGCACCCTCCCCGGTCAGTACGGACTCCCAGAACCGCAGCTCGGAACGGGCGGGCGCGAGCAGGTGCTGGGTGGTGAAGTCGGTCGGCTCCTCGACGGTCCTGAGCAGTGCCCGCACCCGCAGCGGGGTGCCCGAGCCGATCAGCTCCTCCAGCGGCTGGACGTGCTCGAAGCCCCGCCGGGGCGGACGGTCGTTGACCGTGCGGCCCACCCCGCGCCGCACCGTGAGGACCCCGTCCTCCTGGAGCAGCAGCAGCGCCTCGCGCAGGGCCGGCCGACTGACGCCCAGCTCGGCGGCGAGCTTCGGCTCGGACGGGAGCGTGGAGCCCGGCGGATAGGTGCCGTCATGGACGGCGTCCGCGATCCGCTCGTAGAGCGCCACGACCGGTCGCCGCCGCTGTCCGCTGACCGCCACGGCCCCTCCTCGTCTCGTCCCCGGCTCGTTCCCGGCCCGGTCTCCGCCGTCTCTCCACACACGGTAGTCGGCTCACGTTGTCTGACAAGTCACCCGTACGGCCCACCTCGCCGTCACGGCGAGGCCCCGCCCGTCCCATTCTGGTCCCACGGCTGTGGCCGGGTACGACCGACGGCACGACGGAGGAGAGGGGCCGGGCATGAGTCCGAAGCAGGCGCCACGGACATCGGGCGGGGGCACGTCCCGGTTCGCCGGAGCCTTCACCCCGGGCCGGATCGCGATGATCGCGGTCGCGGTCCTCACCCTGGTCTTCATCTTCGAGAACACCCGTGAGGTCAAGATCCGCCTGCTGATCCCCGAAGTCACCATGCAGCTCTACGTGGCCCTGCTCACGACCGCCGTCCTCGGCGCAGCCTGCGGCTACTACTTCGCCGCCCGGAGGCGGAAGTGAGGCGGGCCACCGTCGTCGGCGTCGGCGCGGTCCTCGCGCTCGCGGCCGTCGCCGCCTCCTCGGTGGAGGAGGCCGCCGCGCCCGACGAGGCCGGGACACGGCCGATGCCGGACTTCCTCGACCGGGGCCTGTGGCGGGTCTTCACCCACCTGGACCGCCGGACCCGGCTCGACGTCCACGACGTGAGCGGCCGCGACCGGCGGGTGCTGTGGCCGCCGCGCTGGCAGGTCTGCACCCAGTACCCGGCGGCGGGCACGGCCCTCGACCGGCGCACCACCGCCATGATCGGAGTCGTACGGAAGGGAGAGACCTGCCCGCCCCGCGTACGGGACGCCCGCCGCTGAGCGCCGCCGCGCCGGTGCGGAGCCGAGCCGGACCGCGTCCGTACGCGTCTGTGCCGTGTCCGTGCGGGCTTGTGCCGTGTCCGTGTGGGCCTGTGCCCGGCCCGTACGTGCCTCCCGCACCGCACAGCCCCTAGCCTGACCCCATGCCCGACGATCACGGTCCGTACCTCGCCGCCGGCCCCCGCGTGGGCCTGCGTCCCTTCTCCCCGGCCGACGCCGAGGAGTTCACCGCCCGCGCCCGCGAGAGCCGGGAGCTCCACCGTCCCTGGCTCTTCCCGCCGTGCACGACCGGGGCGTACGCCGCCTACGCGGGCGCCCTCGTCGAGGACCCGGCGCGCGCCGGCTTCCTGGTGTGCGAGCACGCGGACGGCGACCGGATCGCCGGCTTCGTCAACATCAACAACATCGTCCGCGGCGCCTTCCGCAGCGGCGCCCTCGGCTACGGCGCCTTCGCGCACGCCGCCGGACGCGGACTGCTGACCGAGGCCCTCGGCCTGGTCCTGGAACACGCCTTCGGGCCCCTGGAGCTGCACCGCCTGGAGGCGAACATCCAGCCCGGCAACACCGCCTCCCGCGCCCTCGTCCGCCGCGCCGGCTTCCGCCTGGAGGGCTTCTCACCCGCGATGCTGCACATCGACGGCGCCTGGCGGGACCACGAGCGCTGGGCCATCACGGCATCCGACTGACGGGCTCGTCAGGACCCGTCGCGAAAGCGGCTCGTGGTGCGATTCCGCCGGTACAGGCCGGGGGGAGTCCCGTGTGTGCGTTTGAACGCGTGGGCGAAGGCGAACTCGGACGTGTAGCCCACCTGGGCGGCGATCGATCTCAACGGTGCGTCCGATGTCCGGAGCAGGCGCGCTGCCGTGGTCATCCGCCACCAGGTCAGGTGGCCGAGGGGCGGTTGGCCGATCATCAGGGCGAAGCGTCTGGCGAAGGGGGCCCGGGAGAGTCCGGCTTCCGCGGCGAGCGTCGCCACGGTCCAGGGCTCCGCCGGGTCCCGGTGGATGGCGTGGAGGGCGGCGGTGACCGGCGGATCGTTCAGTGCGGCGGCCCTTCCCGTGGCCGGCCTGACGGCCTGGCAGACCGTGTTCGAACACGGAAAGGTGGCCGCCGGTCAGCGGGTGCTGGTCAACGGTGCGGGTGGCGGCGTCGGAGGCTTCGTGACGCAGCTCGCCACGTACGCGGGGGCGGACCAAGCGATCGACCACACCGCCGGGCCGGTGGGCGCGGCGCTCGACGGTCCGGTGGACATCCTGCTCAAACTGGTCCCGCCGAGCCCGACGTACGCCGCGGCTCCGGCGCCTCTGGTACGGCCGGGCGGGAGGATCGTCTCGATCGCGACCCCGATCGAACCGGCCGCCGATTCCGGAGTGAGCGCGATGCACATGGTCGCCCGCAACGATGTCGCCCATTCTCGCGGCGTTCGTGGAACTCGTCGACGCCGGCGCGGTCGGCATCGACATCAGCGAGTCGCGTCCTCTGGCCGACCTCGCCGAGGTCCATCGCCTGAGCGAGGCCGGCCGGATCCGTGGCAAGGTCCTCGTCGTTCCCCGAGTCCCCGGCGGCCGGACCCCGATGCCGGGCTCCGCGCCCCGGGCGCGTTCCGGTGCGCCCGGCCCGGTCACCTCGACCCGTACGCCGGACAGGCCCTAGGGGGCCGTTTCGGCGTCGCGGAGGGCTCGGGTGGTGACCCGGGAGGCGAGGGGAATCGCGGCGAGGGCGAGTCCGAGGGCTGCGGCGACGAAGGCGGCGCGTACTCCCAGGATCCGTCCGAGCAGGCCGCCGGTGAGGGCCCCGAAGGGGACGACGCCCAGGACGATCAGGCGGTAGGCGGCGGTGACGCGGCCGAGGAGTTCGTCGGGGACCGCCGCCTGGCGCAGGGTGCTGACGACGATCTGGTTCAGCGAGGCGGCGAGGGCGGCGCCGAACATGGCGGCCAGGGCGAGGGGCGTGCTGTGGCCCAGGCCGAGGACGGCGTAGCCGGCGGCCGGGACGAGGGCGGCGAGCCAGGTGGTGGGACCGCCGCCGATGCGGGGCACGACGTGTGCGGCGAGCAGTGAGCCGGCGATCGCTCCGGCGGCGGGAACGGCGACGAACAGGCCGTAACCCGACAGGGGAACGCGGTACGGGCCGGTGATCAGCAGGACGAGGAGTCCGCCGGTGGCCGCGCCGAAGAAGTTGATCGCGGCCGAGATGAACGCGACCCGGCGCAGCAGGCCGTGGCGCCAGAAGTGGGCCCAACCGGAGCGGATGTCCTGGGCGATGCCGGTCCGGGGCGCGCCGCGGTGCCCGTGGTCCTCGCCGGTGGGGAGCAGCGGGGGCAGCAGCAGGGCCGCCAGGCCGGCGAGGGCGAACGCGGCGGCGCCGGTGAAGAAGGCCGCCGATGCCGCCAGCGCGAACAACGCCGCGCCGGCGGGCGGACCGACGAAGGTGTTGATGACGGACTGCGTGGCGAACAGCCTGCCGTTGGCACGCTCCAGCTCCTCCCGGGGCAGGAGGCGGGGCGGGACCGTCAGGGCGGCGTTGTCGACCATCGTCTCGGCGCAGCCGGCTGTGAACACCGCGGCGTAGAGGAGGGCGATGTGGTGCCCTCCACCGGCCAGGGCGAGGGCGAGCAGCGCGAACCCGGCCGCGCGCAGCCCGTTGCCGACGACGAGTATCCGGCGCCTGTCCATGCGGTCGGCCAGCGCGCCGGCGGGGAGGGTCACGACCAGCCAGGGCAGGAACTGCACCACCGTCATGCCCGCCACCACGAGCGGGTCACGGGTCAGTGTGGCGACGAGCAGGGGGGCGGCGGCCTGCAGCAGCCCGTCGGCGAGGTTCGAGGACGCCTGGGACGCCCACAGCGCGGTGAACGGTCTGCGGAGGGCAGTGGGCACGGTCGGTCTCCTGGCGGCGATCTCACGGGTGATGGGACGATTGGGCATGATGCCAAGAGGATCACCTCACGTGCAATAATCTCTTTGCCTGTGAGGTCTTTCCGGCGGGCAGCAGAGCTTCGGGCCGCGGAGCTTCGGGCCGCGAGGGGACGAGAGGAGTCGAGGGTGAGGTTCGGCCACATCGCGGGTGACCGCATGCTCGACCTGGTGAACACCGTGGCCTGGCGGCTCGGCGGGCCCGAACGCAGGGAGGGACTGAACACCTTCGCCGACGTCCTCGACTGGTGCACCGAAACCGGCCTGATCAGCACGGACGAGGCCGCGTCCCTGCGCGACCTCGCCGGCCGCGACGAAGCCCGGGCCGAGCGGGAAAGGGAACAGGTCGTCGAAGCGCGCGAGAGGGCCTACGCGGTCCTCTTCGAGGGCGACGCCGAAGCCGCCGCGGACCTCGCGGACATGTACCGGGCGGCGATCGCCGCGGCCGACCTGGTCCCCACGGGCGACCGCTGGCAGTGGGAGGACAGGGAGACCGACCTCCGCCTGCCCCGCCACCGCATCGTCCGCGGACTCGTCGCCCTCACCCAGCGCGACGGCCTCGACCGCCTCCACCGATGCGAGGACGCCAAGTGCGGCTGGGTCTACCTCGACACGTCACCGCGGCGGAACCGCCGCTGGTGCAGCACGAAGGACTGCGGCGACCGCAACCGAGCCCGCACCTACTACGCCCGGCAGAAGGCGAAGGGCCGACAGCCCTGAAGCACGCGGTCGAGTACGGGACCGACGTCCGCCGCCGGGCGACCGTGCTGCTCGCAGCCGTCGACGAACGGCTGCGAGCAGCACTTCCACGGCAGATCCCAGGACCTGTCCGGTCCCGATCCGCCGGACGGGTCCTAGCGCTTCCGGTTGATCTTCATCGTGTCGAGGTCCGTCACCGTCGAGCGCAGCGCCTTGTACCCGTGCCCCAGCTTCCCGAGCGCCGTCTCCACCCGGTCCTCCGCGATCGCGCCCGCCATCTCGTCGCCGTCCTCGGCGTCCGAGACGACGACCAGGCGGTACGAGAAGGCCTTCAGCGTCCGGTCGTAGGCCAGCGAGCCCTCCTCCGTGAACTGCATCGCCGCCATCCCGTGGTCGTCCACCTCGGCGAGCAGCCGGGCCCGGCTCTCCTCCGACAGACCGTCGAACGTGCCGCGCACGATGACCCGGTAGGTGTGCTGCGTGCCCATCCTCGTACTCCCTGCACCCATGGTTCCCCGGCCGCCGAGGCGGCGAGCCGACCCTCCACACTACGGCGGCGTTTATCGTCACCGCCGGGAATATCCGGGCGGCCCCGCCCCCGGCCCCTTTGCCGGAGCCTGACCGAAGCCTGACGCGGAGAACCGTGGAGAGCCCCTGGTCAGGACCGGCTCCGGCGTGTTCCATGGATCGATGACGACCGTACGACGTGCCGTACTGACGCTGCCCGCGGCCCCGTTGGGCCCGGACAACCCCCTCCCAGCACTGCGGGCCCCCGCCGGCGCCGGGGCCCACGCGGTCGACGCGCGGACCCTCGCGGAGCTCCCGCGCGACATGGCCCGGGGCATCGGACGGGCGCCCCTGCGCAGCCTGCTCCCCACCCCCGTCCGCGACGGCTACGGCCGCGAGCGCACCCCCGCGGACCTCGACGCGATCGTGATCGAGAACGACCGGCTCCGGGCGACCGTGCTGCCCGGCCTCGGCGGCCGCGTCCACTCCCTCCACCACAAGCCCACCGGACGCGAACTCCTCTACCGCAACCCCGTCCTCCAGCCCGCCGCCTTCGCCCTCAACGGCGCCTGGTTCTCCGGCGGCATCGAGTGGAACATCGGGGCCACCGGCCACACCACCCTCTCCTGCTCGCCCCTCCACGCGGCGACCGTCCGCGCCCCCGACGGCGGCCCGATGCTCCGCCTGTGGGAGTGGGAACGTCTGCGCGACCTGCCCTTCCAGGTCGACCTGTGGCTCCCGGAGGCCTCCGACTTCCTGTACGTCGGCGTCCGCATCCGCAACCCCCACGAGCGGACCGCCCCCGCCTACTGGTGGTCCAACACCGCCGTCCCCGAGGAGCGCAGGGTCCTCGCACCCGCCGACGCGGCCTGGCACCACGGCTACGAACGCGTCCTGAACCGCCTCCCGGTGCCCGTCACCGAGGACGGCACCGACCGCTCGTACCCGCTGAACGGTGTCCACGCCGCCGATTTCTTCTACGACCTGCCCGAGGAGCAGCGTCGCTGGATCGCCGCCCTCGACGCGGACGGCCACGGGCTCGTCCAGACCTCCACCGACCCGCTGCGCGGCCGCAAGCTCTTCCTGTGGGGCACCGGGCGCGGCGGCCGGCGCTGGCAGGAGTGGCTGACCGAACCCGGCACCCCGGGCTACGCCGAGATACAGGCCGGACTCGCCCGCACCCAGCTGGAACACCTGGAGCTCCCGGGCGAAGCGGAGTTCAGCTGGCTGGAGGCGTACGGACCGCTCGCCGCCGACCCCGCCAGGGCGCTCGGCGACGACTGGGCCGCCGCCCGCGCGGACGTCGAACACCGTCTGGAGGCGGCGCTGCCCCGTACCGCCGTCGACGAGGCGTACACCGCCTGGCGGGAGGGCGCCGCGGACGCCGAACCGGAGACCGTCCTCGCGGCCGGTTCCGGCTGGGGAGCCCTCGAAGTCCTGCGCACGGGATACGCGTTGCCGGGCACGCCCTTCCCCGAGTCGACGCTCGGCCCCGAGCAGGAGCCCTGGCGGGAGCTCCTGCGCACCGGCGTCCTGCCGCCCCCGGCGAAGGGCGCGGCCCCCGGCGCGCCGCTGGTCGCCGCCCCTTGGCGGGACATGCTGGAGACCGCCCCGGCCGACCCGTCCACCGAGTACCACCTCGGCATCGCCCAGTGGCACGCCGGAGACCGCGCCCAGGCGGTACGGAGCTGGGAGCGCGGACTGCGCCGGGCCGAGGTGCGCTGGCCCCTGCTGTACTGCCTGGCCGTCGCCGACCGGGAGGACGGCCACCCGGCGCGGGCCGCCGAGCGGTTCGCGGAGGCCTTCACCGACCACGAGGCCCACGACGCGGGCGAACCCGTGGCCGCCGCCCTCGGGCGCGAGGGCGTGGCGGCGCTCCTCGCCACGGGCCGGCCCGGCCCGGCCCGGGAACTGTGGGCGCGGCTGCCGGACGCGGTCCGGGACAGGGGCGCCTTCCGCTTCCTGGAGATCAGGATCCTGCTCGCCGAGGGCCGGCCGGCCGAGGCCCGCGCCGTCTTCGACGCGGGCTTCGAGGTCGCGGACCTGCGCGAGGGCGCGGAGATCCTCGGCGAGGTCTGGGCGGAACTCACCGACGAACCCCTGCCGGACGCCTACGAGTTCAGGATGCGCCCGAGCTGAGCCGAGCAGTGCGCCCGCCCGTGGCTTCGGGCGGGCGCCACGGCCGTACGGCTCAGGACACCCTGCACAGGATCTCGCCGTGCGGGACCATGAACCAGGCGTCCTCCTGCTTGCCCCACTCCCGCCAGGCCTCCGCGATCGACGCCAGTTCGGCGGCGGTCGCGTGCCCGCCGTCGACGGCCAGTTCGGCGTAGACGGAGGCGGTCGTACGGTCCGCCCACAGGCCGCTCCACCAGTCCCGTTCCTCCTGGGTGGCGAAACACCAGGTGCCGGCCGTCGTCGCGATCTCGGTGAAGCCGGCCTGCCGGGCCCAGGAGAACAGCCGCCGACCGGCGTCCGGTTCGCCGCCGTTGGCGCGGGCGACCCGGTGGTACAGGTCCTGCCACGCGTCCAGGCCGGGCCGCTCGGGGAACCAGGTGAAGGCCCCGTAGTCGCTGTCGCGGGCCGCGACGACCCCGCCGGGCCGGCACACGCGCCGCATCTCGCGCAGCGCCTGGACCGGGTCGCCGACGTGCTGCAGCACCTGATGGGCGTGGACGACGTCGAAGGAGTCGTCGGGGAAGTCCAGGGCGTGGACGTCGGCGACCGCGAACTCGACGTTCTCCAGGCCGCGTTCGGCGGCCACCGCGCGGGCCTTCTCCAGTACGTCATCGGCCGCGTCGACCGCCGTCACCCGGCCCGGCGCGACCAGCGCGGCCAGGTCGGCGGTGATCGTGCCGGGCCCGCAGCCCACGTCCAGGACGTCCAGGCCCGGGTGCAGTTCGGGCAGCAGATAGGCGGCGGAGTTGGCGGCGGTCCGCCAGGCGTGCGAGCGCAGGACCGACTCGTGGTGGCCGTGCGTGTAGACGGCGGTCTCATGGGCCGCGGGCTGCGCGGAGGCGTGCGTCATGGAAGCGACTCCCTCGGTGTGGGTGCGTGCCTCCACCGTACGCATCGCCGCCGAATAATGAGACCCGTGTCTTGGGATGTGGACAGTCGGTCAGGTCAACAGCTCGCGCCGGTAACGGAGTTCCTCCAGGACCCGGCCGCCCGTCTCCTCCCGCACCGCCGTCCCGTCCGGCCGCCAGCCCCCCGCCTCGTAGAACCTCCGCCCGCGCGTGTTGCCCGCGAACACCCACAGCGCCGCCGCCCGGAACCCGGCCGCGCCCATCGCCTCCGCGGACGCCTCCGTGAGTGCCCGCCCGACGCCCGTGCCCCAGACCTCCGGCAGGGCGTACAGCGCGGCGAGCTCCGCCGTGCTCCCGGGCGCGAACTCCCCGTTGTCCGGCCAGGGGCGGAAACAGGAGAACGCGACCGGTCGTCCGTCGTCCCCCGTCGCCACGAGCACCGTGGGCCGGTCCGGGGCCGTCAGGCGGGCGCGCCAGGCGCCGGCGCGCTCCTCGATGTCCAGGGCGTCGAGGTACGGGCCGGGGAGCAGGTCGCGGTAGGCGGCCCGCCAGGACAGGACGTGCACGGCGGCGAGGGCCGCCGCGTCCTCGGGAAGGGCTTCACGTATCGGCATGCGGCATTCTGACGCGGGGATCGTCCGGACCGCCCGCGAAACCGGGAGGCGCGCGCCGCCCCGCCGCGACTTGCCCCGCGTCACCCGGACGGTCCTGATCGAGTGCGCCGCGCCCTGCCGGGCGGTGCCCACCCCCGTTGCCTGAAGGGGCGGAAACCTTCGAAACTTCGTATAAAGGGCACGGGGGTGCCTGCCCGGCGCCCCCGTGCGTTCAGGAGGTACGGGACATGCGGCAGACGGCTCCGGAAGGCCGCGGCCCGGTGCGCTACGGACCCCCCGCACCCGACGCCGGCCTCGGCACCGGCCTCCCCGTCCTGCCCGGACTCGCCGGGATCCTCGCCGCGGCCTTCCGGAGCCG
>NZ_MWIG01000476.1:0-1004 GCF_002156145.1 Streptomyces sp. NRRL B-24572
CTCAGAAGCTCGCGGACATGGCTGAGGTAGATCTCCCGGCGCTCCGACTGGAGGTACGGGCCCCACGCCCCGTACCCGGCGACCCCGCCCTCGTCGGGCGCGAGCCCGAAGGCACCGAGGAGGCGTGAGAACTCCTCGGCCGCGCCCGCCACTCGGCGCGAGCGGTCGGTGTCCTCGACGCGCAGCACGTGCACCCCGCCCGACTGGCGGGCGAGCGCCCGGGCCACGGTCGCCGTGTAGAGGCCGCCGATGTGCAGGTGTCCGGTGGGGCTCGGGGCGAAGCGCGTGACCTCGGCGCCGTCCGGCAGGGCGCGCGGCCCGAACCGCCGCTCCCAGTCGGCCGGTTCCGGGAGGTCGGGCGGGAACATCGCGTTGATGACGGACAGGTCGAGCACGGTGGACTCCCTCCTGGGTTCCTGGAGTGCCTGGTTCCTGGAGAGACCCACCGTAGGTCGGTGACCGGCCGTTTCGAGGGGTCCGAGGGCGCGAGGCTGCGGAACTCCGAACCCTCTTCGGCCTTGTGGGCCCCCGGGGGCGCCGGGGGTCAGTAGCGTCCCGAGGACCGTTCCGTACGAGGACCGTTCCGTACGGGGACCGTTCCGTACGGCGACCGTTCCGTACGACGACCACAAGGGGGTGTGATGGGCGGCACGCGCGCGGTGGGCCTGCTCGCACTCGGCTCCTTCGCCATGGGGACCGACGCCTACGCGATGGCAGGACTCCTCCCCGACATGGGCGCCGACCTGGACGTCTCCGTCCCCCTCGCCGGCCAGTCCGTCACCGCCTTCACCCTCTGCTACGCCCTGGCCGCGCCGCTCTTCTCGGTCGTCCTCGCCCGCTGGGGCACCCGTACCGTCCTCGTCGCCGCGCTCGTCGTCTTCGTCCTCGCCAACTCCGGTACGGCCCTGGCCGGTTCGTACGCCGTGCTCCTCGGCACCCGCGCCCTCGCCGGCGTCGGAGCGGGCCTCTTCACCCCGGCCGCCGCCACCGCCGCCGTCGCGCTC
>NZ_MWIG01000477.1:0-5801 GCF_002156145.1 Streptomyces sp. NRRL B-24572
CGCCCGTCCGGCGCTCCGGGCACGCACGGAGCGCCGGACGGGCGGGGACACGTCCGGCGGGGTCGTCGTCGGGGCCGTACGGGCGGCCGAGCCGTCGGGGCTAGTGGCGCGTGCCGAAGAGCGAGCTGCGCAGGCGCCGGAGCGGAGCGAAGAGGGAGACCCGCGCGCTGCGGCTGCGGTGACCGTGCACCGGCACCTCACGCGTACGCGTCGTCAGTTCCCGCATGAGGAGCGTCGCCTCGGCCACCTCGCGCTGGGGCACGGCGGGACCGCCGAGCACCGCGAGATGGCGGTCGAGCCGCGAACTGGTCGCGCTGCTCCCGCAGGTGATGGCAGGCACTCGCGGCCTGCTGCGCATTGCTATCTGTTCCATGTCACTCCCCACCCGTACAAGGGCACCCGACCCGGGCAGGTTAACCCTATCGCCCCATCGCGACACCCGTGTATCCCGGCGGCGGGATTCACCGCACCCGTACGGGGGTTGACGGTGACTGTCCGAATCCATCTGATTCCAGGGCGAGTTGGACAGCTCTCGAACACCTGCCGAACCATCACGAACCATCCTGCACTCCGGACCGTCACCCGCGGACACGAGAGCGTGTGTGATCTCCACCACCAAGATCGTCCGGACCGTCCTCCGAGGGGCTCCGCGCAGGACGGGAGCCGTGCGGACGCCCCTCGGCTACCGTGGATCCATGACGGTGATCGCGGGTCGTTACCGGCTGCTCGACGTCCTCGCCGAGGGGGCGACGGGCACCGTCTGGCGCGCCCTGGACGAGACGGACCGCCAGGAGGTGGCCCTCAAGGAGTTCCGGGCTCCGGCCGGACTGCCGATGGACGAGGTGCCCCTGCTGTACGCGCGGCGGGAGCGCGAGGCGCGGGCCGCCGCCCGGATCTCCCACCCCTCCGTCGTACGGGTCCTCGGCGTGGTCACCGAGGACGGCCGGCCCTGGGTCGTGACGGAGCTGGTCCGGGGCCTCACGCTCGCCGAGACCCTCGACGCCGGCGGTCCACTGCCCGCGCGGGAGGCCGCGCGCGTCGGGGCCGAGGTCCTCGCCGGCCTGCGGGCCGCCCGGGAGGCGGGCGTACCGCACCGGGGCGTGACACCGGGGCAGGTGCTCCTCGCGAACGACGGGCGGGTCGTGGTCACCGGCTTCGGCGGCGCGCCGGACGAGGGCACGGACGCGGAGGCGGACCTGCGCGCCCTCGGGGCGCTCCTGGAGGCGGCGGCGGACGACCGGTCCGGGCCGCTGGGCGCCGTGATCGACCGGCTCGCCGACGGCGGGCCTTCCGTGACGGCCGATCAGGTCGAGCACGAGCTGCGCCGGGTGGCGGCGGGCGGTGCGCCGAGGACCGGGGAGGCGCCGGTGGAGGCTTCGGCCCCGCCCCGCACGGACCGGGGCGACGAGGCCGGCACCGGGACGTCGCCCACGCCGTCCCGGCCGCCGGGGCCGCCACGGGCGGCGCCCCGCCGGGGGCCCGTCCTGGTGGCCGGGATCGTCGGGGCGCTACTGATCGCGGGTGTGTTGACGTATCAGGCGGTACGGGACGACGGACCGGATACCGGGCCCGGCCCCGGCGGTGTCACGAGCACCGCTCCGGTCGGACCCGGCGACGGTCCGGCTACAGCGCCCCGTTGAACGAGGGCAGGTAGCCGCCGGACTGTCCGGCGGCGGTCGGGTGGTACGACTCGCCGATGTTGAGCCAGTTGACGCTGTGCAGCCAGGACGAGCTCGAGCAGATCTCGTGTCCGGTGAAGGCGGGGACGACGCCGGCGAAGGTGAAGCCGTGGTCGGCCGCGCGCTTGGCGGTGGCCGCGTTGAGGTAGTCGGAGGCGTCGTTGATGGCGCTGCGCTCGTTCTCGCTCAGGCCGGCGATGCAGCTGCCGTTCAGCTGGTAGAAGCGCGGGTAGCCGAGGACGACGACATGGGCGGCGGGCGCCTTGCTCCGGATGGCGTCGTAGACGGAGTCGAGCTTGCCGGGGAGCGTGGTGTCCACGTAGGCCTTGGCCTGATTCACGCGGTTGATGCAGGTGGCCTCGGACTGCAGCACACAGGTCGTCATGACGTCGGCGAAACCGGCGTCATTTCCCCCGATCGTGATGGAGACCAGGTCGGTGGCGGCCGAGAGGGGGCCGAGCTGATTCGCGGTCACATCACCCGTTCGGGCGCCCGAGCACGCGGTGAAGGCGAACGAGGAGGGGGCGTTCGCGTTCTTCCACAGGACCGGATACGCCTTCGTGGAGCGCTTGCAGTCGCCGCTGGCACTGTCGTAACTCCCGGCGCCCACACCGGAGGAGTACGAGTCTCCCAGGGCCACGTAGTCGAGTGCGGCGGTCTCGGCCGCCTGGGCCGCGCCCGCCCCGGTGAGGGCGAGGACGGCACCGAGCAGGAGCGAGGACGAAAGAGCGGCAAAACGGGACAGTCTCATGGAACCTCCCTGTAGCAGGATCTCTGCGCTACCAGGTAGTAGCATCGGATCCGCCCCTCCGGAAGTGTTCATGTCAAAACTGGGGACGAACGGAGCCTGACCCTCCGTCAAGGACCGTCGAGATCCGGCCAATCGGGGCACCTGCAAAACCCCGTGCGCCGCCTTGCCGCTTGCCCGATCATGGGCGTCATGTCCGACACCCCCGCCGTACCGCCCGCCCCGCTGCAGCCGACGACCGCGTCGCTGCCCGTCATCGTCAACCTCGACGACAGCGACTCGCCGGGGGACGTCCTGGACGCGCTGTTCCTCGACCGCTTCGCGACCGGGGAGCAGCCGCACGCGCACAGCACCACCCTGGACCGGGCGAAGCCCGACGCGACGCTGCTCCCCGAGGGGGCGCGGGTGCTGCGGGCGGCGAAGGACGACGACCGCAGTTCGGTGCTCGCCGAGGGCGAGGGCTGGACGATCCTCTCCTCCCGCTGGAACCGGCGCGCGGACGTGACCGTCACGGCGACCGACCCGGAGCTGGCGAAGCGGATCCTCGCCGAGGCCACGGACGGGGCGAAGGACGAACCCGAGCCGGAGCCCGAGGACGTGACGATGGGGTTCTGGTACGTGGCTCCGCAGCGCGGCCCGCGCCGGATGGCCCGCCGGATCAGCGCCGGGACCTGGGAGGAGGTCCGGTCCAACTACTCGGCACCGGTGGCCGAGTCGATGGACCGGCTGATGAAGGTGACCCCGGAGGACATCAGCGGCCGGCTCCTGCTGCTCCACGGCCCGCCCGGCACGGGCAAGACCTCGGCGCTGCGGACGCTGGCCCGGGCCTGGCAGGACTGGTGCCAGGTGGACTGCGTGCTCGACCCGGAGCGGCTCTTCAACGACATCGGCTATCTGATGGACATCGCCATCGGCGAGGACGACGGCACGTCGAAGGAGCGCTGGCGGCTGCTGCTCCTGGAGGACTGCGACGAACTGATCCGCGGCGGGGCGAAGCACACGGCGGGGCAGGCCCTGTCGCGGCTGCTCAACCTGACGGACGGGCTGCTCGGCCAGGGGCGCAACGTCCTGGTCGGGGTCACCACCAACGAGGACCTGGAGCGGCTGCATCCGGCGGTGGTCCGGCCGGGCCGCTGCCTGGCCCGCATCGAGGTCGGACCGCTGAGCCGGGCCGAGTCGGTGGAGTGGCTCGGCCGCGAGGAGGACGTGCCGCGCGAGGGCGCGACGCTGGCGGAGCTGTTCGCGCTCCGCCGCGGCACGCCCTCGGCGGACCTCCCGGAGCCCCGCACTGCGGGGGCGGGTCTGTACTTGTAAGGCCCGGAGAAGGGGCCGTCAGCTGTCGTACGCCGCCCGCAGCGCCTCGTTCAGCGCTGCCTCCGCGGCCTCGCGGCTGAGGCCCAGGCGACGGGCCTCCTCGGCGAACTGGGCGGCGGCGGTGGCGGCCCGGCGGGTCGCCGCGTCACCCGCGGCGGCGACGAAGGTGCCGTGACGCCCGCGCGTCTCGATGACTCCGTCCGCCTCCAGCGCCTTGTACGCCTTCGCGACCGTGTTCGCGGCGAGGCCGAGCTGCTCCGCGAGCCCTCGTACCGTCGGCAGCTTGTATCCGACCGGCAGTCTGCCCGACCGGGCCCTCTCCGAGATCTGGGCCCGCAGTTGTTCGTATGGAGCGGTGGTGGATCCATGGTCCACAGCGATGGTGAGTGTCACCCCGCCGATTCTGCCCCCACCCCACCGGAAAATGGGAGGCGGTGGCACCTCCCGCGCCCGTAGCGTGCCGCCACATGACTGTGATCGTCCGTGATGTACGACCCGGCGACACCGAGGGTTTCGCCCGGGTCCGCCGGGCAGCGCTGCCCTTCATGCTCGCCACCGCCGAGCAGCTCGCGTTCGACTGGGCGCACGCCCACCCCGACAGCCACTACCGCCCGCTGGTCGCCGTGACCGAGGACGGCGGGATCATCGGGACCGCCCAGGTGGGCATCGCGCACGACGCCCCGAGGCCCGGCATCGGCTACGCCAACGTGTACGTGGACCCCGCCCGCCTGGGGCTCGGCGCGGGGACGCTGCTGCTGCGCGCCGCCGAGGAGTACCTGGAGGGGCTCGGCGCGCGGACGCTGTACAGCTGGGTCCTGGACGAGCCGGCGAACCACGCGTGGGCCGAGCGGCGCGGCTACGCTCCGAGCCGGTCCGCGCACTTCCTCCGGCTCGACCTCGCGACGGCCGGACTGCCGCCGCTCCAGGACCCGCCGGCCGGTGTCGAGCTGCGCACGGCCGAGGACTTCGCGGACGACCCCCGGCCGCTCTTCGAGCTCGACGCGGTGACGACGGCGGACGAGCCGGGCGACGTGGGCGCGGAGCTCGACGACTACGCGCACTGGCGGGAGACCACCTGGGAGCATCCGCTGCTCGACCGGGCGCTGACGACGGTCGCGGTGGTCGACGGGGTGCCGGCGGCGTTCAGCGCGGCGCAGACGGACGGGCTCGGCCGGTACTCCTCGGGGATGACCGGCACGGCGCCCGCGTACCGCGGCCGCGGGCTCGCGAAGCTCGCCAAGAACGCCTCGCTGCACCGGGCCAGGGCCGCGGGCTGCGTGGAGGCGTTCACGGGGAACGACGCCGGCAACGGGCCGATGCTGGCGATCAACAAGTGGTTCGGTTACGAGATCAGTGCGACGGAGGTGCGGTATGTCCGGACGATCGGTTGAGATCACCCTGACGAAGGCGGGCAGGACGAAGATCCGCTACCCGGCCGAGGTGCTCACGGAGGAGGGCGCCCGGCTGTCGGTGCGTGCCCCGTGGGCGGCCGAGGGGGTGCGGGACTTCGGCTTCGTGCGGTTCGAGCCGGGTGACGTGTTCGTGGAGCACTACTGGCGCGACCGCTGGTTCACGGTCAAGGAGGTGTGGTCGGGCGACGGCGCCCTGAAGGGCTGGTACTGCGACATCACCCGGCCGGCCGTGATCGACGGTTCCGGGGTGGTGGTCGAGGACCTGGACCTGGACCTGTGGGTGTCGGCGGACGGCAGCGAGGTGCTGCGGCTCGACGAGGACGAGTTCGCGGCGAGCGGCCTCGCCGCCTCCGACCCGGAGGCGGCGGCCCGTGCCGTGGTGGCCCTCGACGAGCTGGAGCTGCTCGGCCGGGAGGGCCTGATCGAGCTGCTCGGCTGAGCCGTTCGACGTGGTTACCGCAGTTCGACGTCCGCCTGCTCGGCGGCGAGGAAGCCGGGCAGCGGCAGGCCCGACGCGCCGGCCGTGAGCTGCAGGAGGGTGGCCTCCACCCGGGCGGCGCCCGGCCGGTAGGCGGGGTCCTTCACGACGGCGCTGTTGGCCCAGGTGTGGAGGTGTCCGTCGCAGACGGCGCGGGTGCCGCCGATGCC
>NZ_MWIG01000478.1:0-5719 GCF_002156145.1 Streptomyces sp. NRRL B-24572
GCGCCCTCGTCCTCGCCGTCGTCTACATGCTCTTCCCCCTGGTCTGGCTGCTCACCGCCGCCACCAAGGACGCCGGAGGCCTCCTCGCCGGAAACGCCTTCTCCTTCGAGGGCTTCGACCTCGGCGGCAACCTCTCCCGCCTCTCCGAGTACAACGACGGCATCTACTTCCACTGGTACGCCAACAGCCTCCTCTACGCGGGACTCGGCGCCCTCGCCTGCTCCCTGATCAGCGTCGCCGCCGGATACGCCTTCCACGTCTACGACTTCCGGGGCAAGGAGAAGCTCTTCGGCCTCGTCCTCCTGGGCGTGCTCGTCCCCACCACCGCGCTCGCCCTGCCGATGTACCTCCTGGCCAGCGAGATCGGCGTCGTCAACACCTACTGGGCCGTCCTGATCCCCGTCCTCGTCAACCCCTTCGGCGTCTACCTCTCCCGCGTCTTCTGCGCCGGCTACATCCCCGACGAGGCCCTGGAGGCCGCCCGTATCGACGGGGCCGGCGAGCTGCGCGTCTTCTGGTCCATCGGCCTGCGCATGGTCATGCCCGGCTTCGTGACCGTCTTCCTCTTCCAGTTCACCGCCGTCTGGAACAACTTCTTCCTCCCCCTGGTGATGCTCTCGGACCAGAAGCTCTTCCCGGTGAGCCTCGGCCTGTACGCGTGGAACAGCAACGCCCACGCCGAACCCGACTTCTACCCCCTCGTCGTCACCGGATCCCTGCTCGCCGTCATCCCCCTCGTCGTCGCCTTCGTCTCCCTCCAGCGCCACTGGAAGGCCGGTCTGACGGCCGGCAGCGTCAAGTGAGGAAGGCCAGTACCCACGATGCACCCGACCACTGACAACCGCCCGTCCCTCCTCCTCGCCATGGGCCCCGGGGTCGACGGACGCCTCCTCGCGGACGCCCACCGCACCCGCCTCGGGCGGCTCGCGCACACCGACCCCCACCTGGTGGCCCACGACCTGACCGCCCCGACCCCACGGGTCGCCGCCGCCCTCGCCGAGGCCGAGATCCTCCTGACCTGCTGGGGGGCGACCCCGCTCACCGAGGACGTACTGGCCCGGGCCCCGCGCCTGAAGGCCGTCGTCCACGCGGCCGGCTCCGTCAAGCACCACATCACCGACGCCTGCTGGGAGCGCGGCCTCCGCGTCACCTCGGCCGCCGCCGCCAACGCGCTGCCGGTCGCCGAGTACACGCTCGCCGCGATCCTCTTCGCCGGGAAGCGGGTCCTGCGCTCCGCCCAGCGGTACGCCGAGATCCGCACCGACGACACCTGGCTCGCGGAATCCACCCCCTGGGGCAACTACCGCCGCACGATCGGCATCGTCGGCGCCTCCCGCATCGGCCGCCGGGTCGTCGAGCTCCTCCGCCCCTTCGACTTCGAGATCCTGCTGTACGACCCGTACGTGACGAGCCCGCCGCCCGGTACCGAACTCGTCGGCCTCGACGAACTCTGCGCCCGCAGCACGGTCGTCTCGGTCCACGCCCCCCAACTCCCGTCCACCCACGGCATGATCGGCGCCGCCCAGCTCGCCGCGATGCCGGACGGCACCACCCTGATCAACACCGCCCGCGGCTCCCTCGTCGACGAGACGGCCCTCCTCCCCCACCTCGTCTCGGGCCGCCTCCACGCGATCCTCGACGTGACGGACCCGGAACTCCCACCGTCCGAATCACCGTTGTGGACCCTCCCGAACGTCCTCCTCACCCCCCATGTCGCCGGTTCCCTCGGCAACGAACTCCACCGCATGGCGGACCAGGCGCTGGAGGAGGTGGCGCGGTACGGGCGGGGGGAACCGTTCGCGGAGGAGGTCAGGGCCGCGGACCTGACGCGCTCGGCGTAGCGCGCAGACCTAGACTGGAAGGGTCCTACCTGGGTCGGGAGGCGTCATGACATTCGTGCAGATCATCGACTGCAAGACGAGCCGGGTCGAGGACCTGAACCGGCTCATGGACCGGTGGGTCGAGCAGACCAAGGGCAAGCGGACCGCGACGCACAGCATCGTCGGCAAGGACCGCTCCGATGCCTCGCACGTCGTGGAGATCGTCGAGTTCCCCTCGTACGACGTGGCCATGCGGAACTCGCAGCTCCCCGAGACCGACCGGATCTTCCGGGAGATGGTCGCGCTCTGTGACGAGATGCCGACCTTCACCGACCTCGACGTGGTCCGGGACGAGCAGATGTACAAGGCGGCCTCCCGCCGGTTCTTCGAGCTGGTCTCGATGCCCGGGGAGCTCCCGCCGCTCGACGAGGTGTTCGCCGAGGGGTACCACGACCACGATCCGAGCAACCCGACCGACGCGGTCGGCATGGACGCGGTGCGACGCGAGGCCGAGATGTGGCGGTCGGCGTTCGACTTCACCTTCACGGTCGACGACCAGATCGCCGACGGCGACCGGGTCTGCACCCGCTGGACCTGGAACGGCACCCATGTCGGCGACTTCATGGGCCTCCAGCCGACCGGGATGGAGGTGAGCATGACCGGGATGGTCGTCCACCGCTTCCGGGAGGACGGCAAGGCCGTCGAGGGCTGGTGGCAGTACGACATGCTCGGGCTCATGGGGCAGCTCGGCGCCGTGGAGGGCTAGACGCCGCCCGGAGCGGAACACCGAGGCCCGGTGCCCCCGCGACGGGGGCACCGGGCCTCGGTGGTCAGTCAGGTGCCTCAGTGGGAGTGGCCGTGACCGTGGCCGTGACCGTGGTCCGCCGGCTCCTCTTCCTTCTTCTCCACCACGAGGGTCTCGGTGGTGAGGAGGAGGGAGGCGATCGAGGCGGCGTTCTCCAGGGCGGAGCGCGTCACCTTCACCGGGTCGATGACGCCGGCCTTGACCAGGTCGCCGTACTCGCCGGTCGCGGCGTTGAAGCCGTTGCCCTTCTCCAGCTCCGCCACCTTCGAGGTGATGACGTAGCCCTCGAGGCCGGCGTTCTCGGCGATCCAGCGCAGCGGCTCGACGGCGGCGCGGCGGACGACCGCGACACCGGTGGCCTCGTCGCCGGTCTTGTCGAGGTTGCCCTCGAGGACCTTGACGGCGTGGACGAGCGCGGAGCCACCACCGGAGACGATGCCCTCCTCGACCGCGGCGCGGGTCGCGGAGATGGCGTCCTCCAGACGGTGCTTCTTCTCCTTCAGCTCCACCTCGGTGGCGGCGCCGACCTTGATGACGCACACGCCGCCGGCGAGCTTCGCGAGGCGCTCCTGGAGCTTCTCGCGGTCCCAGTCGGAGTCCGTGGACTCGATCTCGGCCTTGATCTGGTTGACGCGGCCCTGCACGTCCTCGGAGTTGCCGCCACCGTCGACGATGGTGGTGTCGTCCTTGGTGATGGTCACGCGGCGGGCGGTGCCGAGCACGTCGAGACCGGCCTGGTCGAGCTTGAGGCCGACCTCCTCGGCGATGACGGTGGCGCCGGTGAGCGTCGCCATGTCGCCGAGCATCGCCTTGCGGCGGTCACCGAAGCCGGGGGCCTTGACGGCGACGGCGTTGAAGGTGCCACGGATCTTGTTGACGACGAGGGTGGAGAGGGCCTCGCCCTCGACGTCCTCGGCGATGATCAGGAGCGGCTTGCTGGCGCCGGCCTGGATGACCTTCTCCAGGATGGGCAGCAGGTCCTGGATCGAGGAGATCTTGCCCTGGTGGATCAGGATGTACGGGTCGTCGAGGACGGCCTCCATGCGCTCCTGGTCGGTCACCATGTACGGGGACAGGTAGCCCTTGTCGAAGGCCATGCCCTCGGTGAAGTCGAGCTCCAGGCCGAAGGTGTTGGACTCCTCGACGGTGATGACGCCGTCCTTGCCGACCTTGTCCATCGCCTCGGCGATGAGCTCGCCGACCTGCTGGTCCTGCGCGGAGAGCGCGGCGACGGCGGCGATGTCGGACTTGTCCTCGATCGGGCGCGCGGTGGCGAGCAGCTCGTCGGAGACGGCCTTGACGGCGGCGTCGATGCCCTTCTTCAGGGCGGCCGGGGAGGCGCCGGCGGCGACGTTGCGCAGACCCTCGCGGACCAGGGCCTGGGCGAGCACGGTGGCGGTGGTGGTGCCGTCACCCGCGATGTCGTTGGTCTTGGTCGCCACCTCCTTCACGAGCTGGGCGCCGAGGTTCTCGTACGGGTCCTCGATCTCGACCTCGCGGGCGATCGTGACACCGTCGTTGGTGATGGTGGGGGCGCCGAACTTCTTGTCGATGACGACGTTGCGACCCTTGGGGCCGATCGTCACCTTCACCGTGTCGGCAAGCTTGTTGACGCCGCGCTCAAGGGCGCGACGGGCGTCCTCGTCGAACTTCAGGATCTTCGCCATGGGAGCGGTTCAGCCCTCTCGGATTCAAGGTGGAACGAACTGCGCCCCCGGACGCCCGGTGCGGGGTCAAGGGGCGCAGCTCAAAGCATCTGCTTCAGATACTTCGGCGAATTACTTCTCGACGATCGCGAGCACGTCGCGAGCCGAGAGGACGAGGTACTCCTCGCCGCTGTACTTCACCTCGGTGCCGCCGTACTTGCTGTACAGCACGATGTCGCCGGTCTTGACGTCGAGCGGCAGACGCTCGCCGTTCTCGAAGCGGCCCGGGCCCACGGCCAGGACGACGCCCTCCTGGGGCTTCTCCTTGGCGGTGTCCGGAATGACCAGGCCAGAGGCGGTGGTCTGCTCGGCGTCGAGCGGCTGGACCACGATGCGGTCCTCGAGCGGCTTGATGGCAACCTTGGAGCTGGTGGTCGTCACGATCCGACCTCCCCCTTCGGAGATCTCACGGGGTTAACTGTCTGAGGTGGCGACCAGGTGGATCCGTCGTCGCGGGTGCCGGACCTGCCCGTCGCTGTGTTGGCACTCTCCAGTGGGGAGTGCCAGAGCCGAGACTATGACCGCGATTAGCACTCGGTCAAGCGGAGTGCCAATTCATCGCTCCGTGGCGTGACGGGACGGACTCCTCCGGCCTCCTCGCAGCGCTTCTCGTCCACCACCGTCCGCACGGTCTTGGCCTTGACCGGCGCGGGCCGGGGCCCCACCCGCTCCGCCGCCTTCCGGCCGAGCCGCCCGATCGGGTCGACCGACGGGGCGCAGGCGGGGAGGGCGAGCAGCGCGCCGGCCACGGCGAGGGCGGCGACCCGTCTCATACGTAGTCCTCGAGCTTCGCGACCGCGTACCCCTTGGACGTGATCACGTTCATCACGCGGCGGATCATGTCCGGCATGGTGCCCTTCCAGTCCCCCTTGCCCCGGAAGTGGGTGAGCACGATGTCGCCGGGGTGCAGGTCCCGGTCCCACTCGCGCCACTCCATGTGGTCGGGGAAGGCCTCGGAGGCCCAGAGCGGGACCGCCTTGACGCCGCAGGACTTGGCCGCGACCAGCGTGTCCTCGTTGTAGTTGCCGTAGGGCGGGCGGAAGAGCGGGGGCCGCTTGCCGAACCGCTTCTCCATGACGTCCTGCATGCCGCAGATCTCGCGCTTCTGCTCGCTGTACGAGAGGCCGGGCAGGTAGCGGTGGTTGAGGGTGTGGTTGTGCAGGGCGACGCCGGACTCCTCGGACTTCTGCATCTTCTGGAAGTAGCCGTAGTCGTCCTTGACGAGGTAGTTGCTGAGGAAGGCGCTGTAGGGGATCCGCAGCTCCTGCATCATCTTGATCAGCCGGGGGTCCTTCTCCGCGCCGTCGTCGATCGTCAGGAAGACGACCTTCTGCTTGGTCGGGACGGTGGTGAAGACCGGCGGCAGGCCCTCGCCGTCGGTCTCGAAG
>NZ_MWIG01000479.1:0-2051 GCF_002156145.1 Streptomyces sp. NRRL B-24572
ACCTGCGACGCCGAGGAGACCCTGGCCGAGATCGCCCTCGTCGCAGGGCGGATCCTCCCCGGTGCCCGGATCCGCCGTCGGCTCTTCTGGCGCTACACCCTCGTCTGGCGCAAGCCCGACCCCGGCTCCTAGACGGGATCCGGCTCCTCGAAGCCCGGGAGCCACTCGGCGAGTTCGTCCCGCAGGCGTACCGTCGCGTTCAGTTGGCACAGCACCCCGATGGTGCTCAAGGTCACACGGTGTATCAGCAGGTACGAGGGCGGCAGGTTCAGCTGCTTGCCCAACTGGTGGGCGGGGGAGCGGGGGTCGGCGATCCGGGCCGCCTGGGTGCGCATCCAGCCGCGGGTGAAGACGAACGCCTCCGCCTCGGCCGGCTCGATGATCGGCAGCAGGTACTCCAGGACCGCGTCCGGGTCGAGCGCGACGGACTCCTTCACGAAGCCCTCCGCGCACAGCAGCTCGTAGACCGTCTCGGCCTCCCCGGTCACGGCCATCCGCAGACAGGTGCCGATCGTCTCCGGCAGCCCGCCCGGCAGCCGGTCCACGGTGCCGAAGTCGAGGACGCCGAGACGCCAGCCCTCCGGCCCCTCGTCCTCGTCGGCGCCGGGCAGCAGCCGGAAGTTCCCCGGGTGCGGATCGGCGTGCAGCAGACCCGTGCGCGCCGGGCCGGAGAAGAGGAAGCGGGCCAGGAGCTGGCCCGTCCGGTCCCGCTGTTCCTGCGTGCCGTCCGCGATCACCTCCGCCAGCGGGATCCCGTCCATCCACTCGGTCACGAGGATCTGGTCCGACTGGTGCACCACCGCGGGCACCACCACGTCGGGATCGTCCGCGAACTCCTCCGCGTGGATCCGCTGGGCCTCCGCCTCCAGGGCGTAGTCCAGCTCCTCGGAGACCCGGTCCCGCATCTCGGCGATCAGCGGCTTGATGTCCATGCCCGGGATGAGCGGACCGAGCAGCCGGGCGAAGCGGCTCAGCTGCGTCAGGTCCGAGAGCAGTGCCTCCCCTGCGCCCGGGTACTGCACCTTCACCGCGACCTCGCGCCCGTCGTGCCACACGGCCCGGTGCACCTGCCCGATCGAGGCCGCCGCGGCCGGCTTGTCCTCGAACTCCAGGAACAGCTCCCGCCACTCGGGGCCGAGGCGCTCCTCCAGGACCGCGTGCACCGTGCGTGTCGGCATCGGCGGGGCCGCGTCCTGAAGCTTCGTCAGCGCCGCCCGGTACGGCCCGGCGACCTCCTCCGGCAGGGCCGACTCGAAGACGGACAGGGCCTGACCCATTTTCATGGCCCCGCCCTTGAGCTCGCCGAGCACCTTGAACAGCTGCTCCGCCGTGCGCTGCTGAAGCTCGCGGGCGACGAGCTCCGCCGATCTGCCGCCGATCCGCTTGCCCAGACCCCAGGTGGCCCGGCCCGCGAAGCCCAGGGGCAACGCGGCCAACTTGGCGGTCCGGGTGACCGCCTTCCGGGGAAGATCAGACATACGCCCCTCCAAAACCCAGAGTGTCGTGCCGCGCAGGGCCGTTACCCCGCCATTGTGTCGTGCGTGTCGCCGGCCGCCGAGGCCCGCTCCCCTTCTGCTCCGCGCGCCGCCCCGCAGGGGCAGGCCGGGTGCGGTCTCAGCCGTTCCGACCGCCACTCGAGCAGCGGCAGCGACGTCTCCCAGCGGGTGCCCGTGCTCGCCGGGAGGTCCCCGTCCAGGAAGGCCAGCGCGTGCGCGGCGGCCAGTCCGGCCACCGCCGTGGCGAGGCCGAGGTCGCAGGCGGGCAGCGGGTGCGGGGCGCCGGAGCGCCATTGGGCGAGGAGACGGGGCGTCACCGGGTCCCGGTCCGTCCGCTCCTCCTGGAGGCACCGCGCGCAGGCCGTGCCGCCGGGCAGGACGAGCGGCCCGACCGTCCCCGTCGCCTCCAGGACGCCCGCGTAGAGGTGAGGGGTGCCGGTGGCGATCCACGGCTCGGCGGGGACCGGATCGGGGACGTACGCGCCGAGTCCGTCCCGCGGCGTCACCACGACGAGTGACAACCCGGGCCCGCCCCGGCCTTGACCCGATCCGCTC
>NZ_MWIG01000048.1:0-9418 GCF_002156145.1 Streptomyces sp. NRRL B-24572
AAATGAGACGACGTCTTAGTCGGTTGTGCGTCCGGCCCGCCGGAGGCGGCCGTTCGGTCAGCCCCTGCGTCCGGCTCGATCAGCAGCGTCGGCTTCGGCAACAGGTCGCACAGTATTGAGGCTTCTTCCGAGACGTGGTCCAAGCGGCCCCGGACACCCGGAGTCGTCGGCATGGCCACGATCAGCGACCGACTCGTGGGCGGAGCGGAGGTGTGATGACGGCGTGCGTGGTGCAGGGTGCGGATGGTGGTCGTGTAGGAGGAGACGACGCGGTCCATGACGGTTCGCCGCTCCCTGATCTCCAGGTCCGCCCGGGGCGGCTCGGAGTGATAGCCGGCAGCGTGAAGGGGCAACAGTGAGAGGAGCCCTCCTGGCGCCCACCAGACGCGGGGCCACGGTTGTCCGGGGGAGGGTTCGCTGGTGAAACCGATCCGGTTCAAGATCGGTTCGGCTGCTGCGTCCCACAGCCACTCCAAAACGGCACGAAGCGTAGCCTGGGCTTCTTTACGCGCGATAGGCGTCGTGTGCGGATCCGTAACGGTTTCCAGGGCTTGGTGGAAGGTCTGGATCCGGTCGACGGTGACGTCGTAGGTGAGATCGGGCAGGTTCAGGAACTCGATCCCGTCGGATGTCAACAAGAGGGCGTCGCTGCGGTGTCGGCTCACATTGAAGCTCACTACCGGGCCGAAGGCGGCTTGTTCCAAGAGTTCACCCACGGCGGGGGGACGCGCGAAACCAGCGAATCCGTCCTGCGATCGGATGTGGTCCAGAGTGGTCTGGAGTTGGCCAGCGAGGCCGCGTCGACTTTCCTCGGCGTCGACTGCACGTACGGTGGTGCTGACTTGTTCCGTAGGATCCGCGGGGGAAGTTGTCATTTCCGTGGACCGGTCGAGTTCGTCCCGGAGTACCTCGAAGCGATGGGCCAGGTCGGGATGGCACTCGCGAAGGTCGGCAAGGTCGCTCCGCATATCCAGCACCTGGCTGTGGAGGACGCCGCGGCCCACCTCGAGCAACTGCAGGCCCTGCACTGCCCGGTCAGTGGCGGTGCCTTCGTGAGAAGCGAGAGCCAGTGCCACGGCGTCGCCGGCCAGTCCGGACCACTTGCTGATGGCATGCTGCTGGTCACCACGGCCCAGTTGGCGATCTGCTACCTCGGGCAGCAGGTGTACTGCCCGGGCCAACAAGTCGGCCGCGAGATCGGGGTCCGCCTCTACGATCAGTGAGGCCGCTGCCTGAGCTGCCTGAATCCGCGTCGAGGGCTTGGTGCCGTCGGTTCGTGCGCCTTCCAGGAACGCGGCCAGAGCGCGGTCGAAGTCGTCTTGCGAGCCGGTCTGCTCATACCGGCTGCGCAGGGCCGTCCCCAGATTGAACAGGTAGTCGGCGCGCTCTGGATGCTGGGCGGGTGCGATATCGAGCGCTGTCTGGCATGCCGCCACCGAGTCCTCCAGGTCCGCTTCGGATCCGGTCGCCTCGAACCTGACGGCCAGAACGGCTCCCAGCGCGGACACGTAGCGCGGACGCTCAGGGGCGTGGGACGGGACGTTCCCGACAGCACCGCGTCCTGCCTCGATCGCCCCGTCCAGGTCCTCCAAGACTTGTGTGTGCTGGAACCGGGCGTGCAGTGCTGAGCACAGATTCGCGAGGTAGCGGGGGTGGTCGGGGCTGTCGGTATCCGTGATGCTGAGGACCTCGCGCTTCCTTCGGATCGCGTCGTCGAGGTCCTGGGGGTCCCCATTCCGTTCGTAACGTTGAAACAGCGCGACACCGAGGTTGGACAGCAGTGCAGCTAGAGTGGAGTGACCACGGGGTGCCGCCTTCACAGCGTTGTGCGCGAACTCGATCGCGGCATCCAGGTCCGATAACGCCCCGGTGTGCTTGAACCGGCTTCTCAGTATCAGTCCGACGTTGGATAGACGGGTTGGGCGGTCGACGTGACCGTCCACGGTGGCCAGTGCGGAAGCACGGCTGACACTGATCGCCTCGTCCAGGTCTGCTGGATCACCCGTACGCTCGAAACGCTGCCACAGAGAAATGCCCAGGTTGTTGAGAATGGCGTTGAACTCGGTCTGTTGCTGGGTGGTTTCTCGGACAGCAGCGCGGTTCGTCTCGATCGCGGCATCGAGGTCGGACCTGTCGCCGCTGAGGCGATACCGTGCCAGGAGGGCTCTGCCCAGGCTGGTGAGGCGAAGTCCCCGAGCCCGGTGACCAGGCGGGAGCATCTCCAGTGCTTCCCTGAAGGCGCTGACAGAGCGGTCCAGACAAGCGCTTTCTCCAGTGCGCCCGAATCGGCTCAGCAAGGTGTTTCCGAGCCCGGACAGAAACATGGATAGCCCGGCGTGATCCTCAGGGGCGGTAGCGACTGCACCCCGGCAACTCTCGATCGCGTTCTCCAGATCCGCCAGGACGCCGGTGCTGTCGTATCTGTCGCTCCAAGCGCTCCCCAAGTTGTGGAGAATTCCTGCCTTGTCGTGGTCCTCGTTGCAGAGGTCGGATGCTTCCTGCAACGCTTCGATCGCCGCGTCGAGATCTGCCAGGATTCCTTTCTCGGTGAACCTGGTCTTCAGAGCGGAGCCGAGGTTGTTGAGTCCGCCGGCTCGCTCGGCCGGAGAGGCCGCTTGCAGTGCCAGTCGGCCGGTCTCGATCGCATCGTCCAGGTCCCGCGCAGCACCCGTATGGGCGAAGCGCTCCCGCAGGACACCTGACAGGTTGGTCAGCATGGTTGACCGGTTCTGCTGTCCTGGTGCCGTACTCGCCACAGCGCCCCGGATGGCGTTGATTGCCGCGTCCAGATCTCCTGGTTCGCCGCCCGTGTCGAAGCGGGATTTAAGGGCGACGGCGAGATTGGACAGCGCTTCCGCGTGCTGGCTTTCGCCTGAAGGGATGGCGTCCGCGATGCGTCTCAGGAGATCGATCACCCGTGTGAGCAGCGCCGGCTCCGGCGGAGTGCTCATTGTCTGCTGGATCGTCCAGACGAATCCAATCGCGTGCCGCGCCACATCAGGAAGCAGGTCATCTGGCAGATCCTCCGCACCAGCGCCGAACACGAAGCATGGCGTGAACTTCGCGACGGCTTCCTCCCTGTCGTGCCGCCCGGCTCCACCAGGAAGTGCCCGGTACCTGAAGGTGTGCAACCAGCCGAGCAGGTGATGACCTTCCAGGTCGGACACATCGCTCCGGAGGATGGCGGCGAGTCGGTGGGCCTCGACCAGCGCTTCCGGCTCCAGCACCACGCTGAGGTCCTGTTCTAGGCTCAGCCGGTCCAGCCGTGATTCAACTACGGCAATTCGCCTCTCAAGCTCGTCTTCTCTTGCGAAGTCCTGCTCGCGACCTTGCATGAACCGTCCTGTCACTTCCCGATCCCCAGCAGCTCTGACTGCCGAACCGCCCCCACCCGCTGAGGCGATCCCCTGAACTCGACGGCGCTCACGCGGCCGCTTCCGACACGGGCAACGGACTCCTCAGCCGTCGCATTACGGTGCCACCGAGCGAAGGACCCATCGGTTGTTCCTCGATGCGCAGCTTGTCGGCAAGGTCTGCCAGGTGAAGGCGCACAGATGCCTCCAGCAGCGTGGCGTAGACGTCCGAAGCAGCACGGAGGCGACGTGCCGAAATGACCACCAGCGCGACGGCGAGCGGCGCTGCGGGCCACCACCACCAGGCCAGGGGCAGATAGATCAAGGCCCATCCACCGAGAACAGCGGACCGGGCCAGCGCGGAGCGCGCCCTGCCGATCTCACTGCGTATCTCCTCCGACAGCACGAGCCAGAGATGTGGCCAGAGGACGAACAGATTGACATGCACGTCTCGGTCCAACCGGACCGTGGCGGCATGGATCCGATCACCGCTCCAGGTCGGCCGCTCAGGCCGCTCCACGGAGATGCGTTCGCACCTGATGGCCGCACGATGACGCGCCCGGGGTTTGGGCCGGTCGGCCGGACGCGGAGCGCGTTCCTGGAGCTGCAGGGCTTCGTACTCCCCTCGTGCTGCGTCCCAGCGGCGCTGCCTCCGTGTCACACGACGCTCGGCCATCTCACCGAACGGCCACGGCCACGCGCCCCAGCCGACAGCCAAGGCGACACGCTCGATAACGGAGCCGAGTGACTGGGCGGCCAGTCCGGCGGCGGCCGAACCTGCCAAGACGGCAGCCAGCAGCACGACCTGGCCGCCCAGCGTAGTTGCCTGGGGGGCTCGGGCCGCGTCCGAGATCGCGTGGGTGAGTCGTCCCACGTCCAACGCGGCATTCTGCCCGAGGGCGTGTCCGGCTGTGGCGACCGCCAAGTAGAGAGCGCCCGGCAGCACGAGGAGGGTCAACCACCGCTCGGCCAGCTTCTTGCCGAGTTCGCTGAGCAGTCCTCCCATTACGGGAGCCTCTCCCGGATCAGTACCGTCCCGGCAGGGGCGAACCGGCAGCGTGGCACGTCCTCGTCAACTTCGTGACCGGATCGGCCAATGCACACCTGCAAGGGACATCGGTACACGACGTCCAGGTCACCAACACCGGCTGGCATCACGCTGCGGCCCATTGCTCCATACACCCCTGACGGGTCGCCCGCGCCACGAACCGCTGTGTGCAGGGTGTCCAGAAGAGCGAGGAGCGAGACGTCGTCCGCGGCAGGGCGACCGACAGCAGCTTCGAGGGCCCGCAAGGCGTCGTCGTCCTCGTCGAGCAGCGCAGCGAGTTCGTCCTGATGCCCACACACGTACGAAAGCGCCTTGGCGACCCTCAGGCCGACCGTGTCCGCCTGGCTTGTCATGCAGAACTCCCCGTCCCCTGCGCGTCGTGGGCCTTCCTGGCCCGCTTGGCCATTCTCACTCCAGTGATGATGGTGCATCGTCAGATTCGACGAACTCCTCCAGGAACTCCTGTGCTGGGGGAATAGGCGACATCTGGCCACGCGCGTCCGAGTGGCTCTCACGATTCGGCTCGGTCAGCCGCAGGTTGTTCAGCGGGCCTCTTCTGCCTGAGTGGGCGGACCAGCACCACACCGCAGGACATGGCAGGGGCGACCCGGCATCACTCCTCTGCCCAGGCAGAACAAGACCAGGCTCGATCACCATGCATACGTTGTCATGATCTTGCAGCCCTCGTAATGCGTGGGTGCGCGATTGGGTCGCCGCTGAGGTTGCGGTGCTGGTGGAACTGAACAGACCTTGCTCGGACCTCATGACGTGCGAGCCGGCATCTCTCTACACGTGAACTCCGGCTACGCCAACCGGCGAGGGCATCGGATCCTTGGAGCCTCTGAACGTCGCGCCGCCGGAGGAAGACGATGACTGCCCACCCGTACCGCAACCCCAGGCGGGATCAGAAGCCCTACGACGATAGGGCGGATCGGCCGCGCGGATCCGCGTCGGAACCCGTGGGTCGTTTCCATGTGGCGCGACAGCAAGATGGAAGGCCCATTGCGGTGTCGGCGTGGCGCGTTACGACGGAGGATCATTCGATCGCTGACGCTGTGGGTGGGCTCTATGGAGGTGCGCGCAGGATGTCGGACGCAGGCGACGAGCATGTCGTCGAGGTCCTGACTCGCCGCGACCACATCCCTGTTTTGCTGGGTGGCCGCGGGGCCGTCTCGCTTCGCATGGTGATGCGCGGAGCTGGTGAGACTTTCCATGTCTGTGATGGAACTCGGTTCTTGGAGCCGGCGGGCGCACGTGGATCGCTGTGTGGCTGTCCGGCGAGCCTGTCTGACCGGAAGGCGGCAGCCCAGGCGGGTCGCGGGCCGACGCCGAAGGTCCGGATCGGCTTCCGGCTGGCGGACCTTCCCGAGCTGGGTGTGTTCTCCCTCGTATCGACTTCATGGGAGCTCGCTGCCGAGCTGCCCGCGTTGGCTGCCGCACTGGACGCGGCTGCTGTTCCGGCCGTGGGTGTACTGCGGTACGAACTGGTGGAGTTCACCACGTGCTCCGGGATCGCGGTGAGCTACAGGCGACCGGTCGTTGAGATCGGCAGGACCCAGGTCCTCGCCCAGGATGCTGTACGACTTGCGGCGTGACGCTGGTCCGCTGGTTGTCGGCGTTGTGCAGGTGGGGCCCCGAATTTAATCGGTGGTGCCGTGCCCTGGGGCGGGGCTATGGTTCTGCTCGTTCCAGGGCGCGGCTGTGTCGTTGCCCAGGGCACGGTGTCGGTTTGTCGAGAAGAAGCAGGAGGTGAGGACATTGATGACTGTCACGGTGACGGGCTCTGCCCGCATTCAGGAGTTCATCGTTCCCACCCCTGTGGTCTCCGGCTGACACCTACTCGATCCGCGCGCTCGTAGCGCGCCGCCGGGGCCACCCTTCGAAGGGTTTCCCCTTGTTCAACGCTCCGCTCCACCCGTCTTCTCTTTCCGCTGTCCAGCACCCGCTCGCCGTCTACGGCTGGGACGAGGGCTGGGAGGCCGAGTTCGCCCCGTACGCCGCCCAGGGGCTCGTCCCTGGGCGGGTCGTCCGTGTCGATCGCGGTCAGTGTGATGTGGCCACGCCTGACGGCGTCATTCGTGCCGACACCGCGTTCGTCGTTCCTCATGACCCGATGAAGGTCGTGTGCACGGGGGACTGGGTCGCTGTCGACCCCGAGGGCGGTGACCCGCGGTACGCGCGGACGATCCTGCCTCGGCGGACCGCTTTCGTGCGGTCGACGTCGTCCAAGCGGTCCGAGGGTCAGGTGCTGGCCACTAACATCGATCACATCGTCATCTGTGTGTCGCTCGCGGTCGAGCTCGACCTCGGGCGGATCGAACGGTTCCTCGCGCTCGCGATGTCCAGTTCGAGTGGTGAGGCACTGCTGCGTACGTCGGCGGACTCCTGGGAGTCCGGCGCCCAGCCGACCGTCGTCCTCAGCAAGGCCGACCTCGTGCCCGACCCCGTCGGGCTCTCCTACCTCGTCGAGGACGTGGAGACGGTCGCGCCCGGCGTGCAGGTGCTGCCCGTCAGCTCCACCACCGGAGAGGGGCTCGACGTGCTCGCCGCGACCGTCGCGGGGGGCACGACCGTGCTGCTCGGCGTCTCCGGTGCCGGCAAGTCGACCCTCGCCAACGCGCTGGTCGGCGAGGACGTCATGGACGTCCAGGCCGCCCGTGACGTCGACGGCAAGGGCCGCCACACGACGACCACCCGCAACCTCTTCGTCCTGCCCGGCGGGGGAGTCCTCATCGACACCCCCGGACTGCGCGGCGTCGGACTCTGGGACGCCGAGGCCGGTGTCGGCCAGGTCTTCTCCGAGATCGAGGAGCTCGCCGGGGACTGCCGCTTCCACGACTGCGCCCACGAGTCCGAGCCGGGCTGCGCGGTGACGGCGGCGATCGAGGACGGCTCGCTGTCCGTGCGCCGCCTGGAGAGCTACCGCAAGCTGATCCGCGAGAACCGGCGGATCGTCGCCAAGACCGATGCCCGGGTGCGCTCCGAGATGCTCAAGGAGTGGAAGCGCATGGGCAGGGAGGGCCAGAAGGCCATGGAGCTCAAGCGCGGCGGTGGTAGGACCCGGTGATGCCGGGACCGAGCCGATCGCGGTGTCCGAAAACCGCGAGCCGGGGTGGGGCGGCTCCCGCACACTGGGAGCCATGAGGGACGACGACACCCGCGACGACACCCGCTACGAGGCGGTCAGCAGCAGGGACGCCCGGTTCGACGGAGAGTTCTTCTTCGCCGTCCGGACCACCGGGATCTACTGCCGGCCCAGCTGCCCCGCCGTCACCCCCAAGCGGCAGAACGTCTCCTTCTACCCGACGGCCGCCGCCGCGCAGGGCCACGGCTTCCGTGCCTGCCGCCGCTGTCGGCCCGACGCCGTGCCCGGCTCCGCCGAGTGGAACGTACGGGCCGACGTCGTCGGCCGCGCCATGCGGATGATCGGCGACGGCGTCGTCGACCGCGAGGGCGTCCCCGGGCTCGCCGGGCGGCTCGGCTACAGCACCCGCCAGGTGCAGCGCCAGCTCACCGCCGAGCTGGGTGCCGGGCCCGTCGCGCTCGCCCGCGCCCAGCGGGCGCACACCGCGCGGCTGCTGCTCCAGACCACGGGACTGCCCGTCACCGAGATCGCCTTCGCGGCCGGCTTCGCCAGCGTCCGCCAGTTCAACGAGACGATCCGCGCCGTCTACGCCCGCACCCCCACCGCCCTGCGCGCCGAGGCGGGCAGCGGCGCCGGAGCCCGTACCGCGCTCGCCGCCGGGGTGCCGCTGCGGCTCGCCCACCGGGGCCCGTACGCGGCCGGCGAGGTCTTCGACCTGCTCGCCGCCGAGGCCGTCCCCCGGGTGGAGGAGGTCGTCGGCGTCCCCGGCACCCGCACCTACCGGCGTACGCTCCGCCTCCCGTACGGCACCGGCGTGGTCTCCGTCGACGAGCGGTCCGGCGGGCGCTGGCTCGAGGCCCGCATCCACCTCACCGAGCTGCGCGACCTGACCACCGCCGTGCACCGGCTGCGCCGCCTCTTCGACCTCGACGCCGATCCGTACGCGGTCGCCGAGCGCCTCGGGGCGGCCCCCGGGCTCGCCGCCGAGGTGGCCGCCCGGCCGGGCGTGCGCTCCCCGGGCACGGCCGAGCCCGAGGAGTTCGCGCTGCGGACGGTCCTCGGCGCCGAGGAGTCGGCCCGGGTCGTCGAGCCCCACGGCACCCCGCTGGCCACCGCCTGCGGCACCCTCACCCATGTCTTCCCGGAGCCCGCCGCCCTGACCGGCCACCCCGTCGCGGGGCCGCTGGCCCGCGCCCTCACCGACGGGGCCGTACGCCTCGACCCCGGCGCCGACCGCGACGAGGCCGAGCGCGCCCTGCTCGCCGTCCCCGGTGTGACCGCCGAGGCCGCCGCGCTGATCCGGATGCGGGCCCTCGGCGACCCGGACGTCGCCCTGGTGGACGGGCGGGAGACGGAGGAGTGGCGGCCGTGGCGCTCCTACGCGGCCCGCTACCTGGACCCGGCCCGCACGGCGCGCTACCCCGCTTCGGCCCGCGCGGCCGGCTACCCCGCTCCGGCCCCTTCGGCGGTGTAGCCCTCCAGGCCCCAGCTGTGGATCCGGCGCGGATGGATCCGGATGACCTCCTCGCTGAAGTACGGGCCCAGCTCGTGCGGGCCCACCAGGAGTTCCGCCTCGCCGCGGATCTCGACGCCCCGCACCCGCCAGGGGCGGACGCTCGCGAGGTCGTCGACGACCAGCGCCACCTTCGGGTTCTGCCGCAGGTTCCGCCACTTCTTCGTCCGGCCCATGCGGGCCCCGCCCACCAGGACCGTGCCGTCCTCCTGCGGGAAGTAGCCCACCGGGTTGGCCTGCGGCTGCCCGGACGGGTCCACTGTCGCCATCCGGCCGAGCTTCCGCCCCTCCGTGAGATAGGCGCGCTCGGCCTCGCTGAAGCCCTCGAAATCCCTCATGCGTCAAGGGTCGCGCGGTCCCGCCCCCGGCGGATCGGCCCCGGGACGGGTCCCGGCTCGGACCTCCGTCCTGGCCCCGGA
>NZ_MWIG01000480.1:0-9792 GCF_002156145.1 Streptomyces sp. NRRL B-24572
GCCCTGACCGACGGCGAGGAGCTCCGGATCGACCTCGGCGACGTCGCCGGGCGGCCCTTCGTCAACACCGTCTCCTTCGGGGTGTACGCCGATGTCGTCCAGCGGCCCGAGTACCGCGACGACAAGGCGGGCACGGTGTTCACCCTCATGCCGGACCTGCTGATCGGGGAAGGCGTGCGACGGCTCGACGCACGGGTCGACGGCACGCCGGTCTCCGCCCAGCAGGCCCTGCTCGTCAGCAACAACCCGTACGTCTCGCCCGACGAGCTCAGCGGCGGCGGCCGCCGGCCCAGCCTCGACGACGGCGAGCTGGGCGTGCTCGGGATCCGGGTGGAGGACGCGGCACAGGCCGCCGACCTGGCCGTACGGGGCTCGCAATCCACGGCCCTCACCGTCCTGACGGCACACCGCGTCGAGGTGACCGCCGATACGGACGAGATCCCGGTGGCGGTCGACGGCGAGGCACTGCGCATGCCCACCCCGGTCGTCTGCACCCTGCGCCCGCGCGCCCTGCGGGTCCTGGTCCCGCGCGACCGCCCGGGCGTCCCCGCCCCCGCGCCGTCGGTGCGGTGGCGGAAGGTTTTCGACCTGGCGTTCGGTCGCGGGGAACGGCCCGCGGGGGAGTCGCACTAGCGGAGCCCCGGAGCCCCGGAGCCCCGGAGCCCCGGAGCCCGGCGGTCGGCGGCGGGCCCATGGGGACCGTCGGTCACCCCCGTACGACAAACAACTCGGTCACTCCCCCGTACAACGAACGACACCGCCCACCGCGGCCGGGAGCGCGTCACACGTGGGGGAGGGGGCGCTGGGGGCGCTGGTTCCAGCCCGCGACCACCGGCAGCCCGTGCTCCGTCGACAGACGTCCGACCGTCGCCGTCGTCAGCAGGAACAACCGCCCCTCGGACGCCTGCAGGTCCAGATACCGGGCGGTGAGGACCCGCAGCAGATGCGCGTGCGCGACCAGCACCCCGTCCTCCCCGGAGCCGGCGCCCGAGAGGAGGGGCGCGACGCGGGCCAGGACCCGGTCGGCCCGCCGCCCCACGTCCTCGGCGGACTCACCCGGCAGCCCGTCGGGGTGCGGAGGCACGCCGTCGCGCCACAGCGACCAGTCCGGCCGGGTCTCGTGGATGCGGGCCGTGGTGAGCCCCTCGTACCCGCCGTAGTCCCACTCGCACAGGTCCTCGTCCGTCTCGGCGCCCCGCAGACCGGCCAGCTCGGCCGTGTGCCGGGCCCGCCGCAACGGACTGGTGAGCACGAAGGAGAACGTGCGGCCCGCGAAGAACGGCGCGAGCGTCCGCGCCTGTGCCTCGCCCTCCGGCGTGAGCGGCAGATCGGTACGACCGGTGTGCCGCCCGGCGGCGCTCCACTCCGTCTCACCGTGGCGGATCAGGAGGAGGTCACCCATGGCCCGCGGCTCCTTCGTCTCCGGCCGGTTCTCCGCCATGAGTACCACAGGGGACAGGGCGCCCCTAGCCCGACAGGGCGGACGTGAGCCGGGCCGTCGCCTGCTGGGCGGCCGCGGTGTCCTTGTGGTCGGCCGCGTCGCGCAGGGCGCGCACCGAGGCGGTGATCCGGGCGGCCCGGGCGGGGTCCGTGTCGTGCTTGACGCGGTCCCAGGTGAGTTCGAGGCCGGTCACGTCACCGGCGACCGAGCCCGCGTCCCGGGCGGCGGCGTCCAGGGCCGACTGGCGCGCCCACAGCGCCATCCGGGTGGCCTCGACGGTCGCGACCGGGTCGTAGCGCAGGTGCAGGTCGGTGTCGTTCTGGGCGACCCGGAGCACCGCACCGCGGACGAGCGCGGCATCGCGTGCCTTGACGGCCGCGGAGAGCGAGTCCAGGTCCCGGTCCATCTGCTTGACGAGCAGCCGGGGCACGCGGTCGGCGGCCCGGTACGCGTCCCAGGCGGCGCGCACCTTCGCCACGGTCGCCTCGGTCGCCCCGGTGTGCGCCGCGCGGACCGCCGCCGAGAGGGCCGCGAGCTCGGCGGGCGCGGGGGCCCGGGTGGCGTCCGTCGGTACGGCCAGCTCGACCGCCTCCAGGTCGCCGCCGGACTCGTCGATGGTGAACTCGCCGTACCCGGGGGCGACGACCTTGGTCTCGCGCCCGCCGTCCATGTGGATCTCGGTCGTGACCATCGCGCCCTTGACGGGCCCGTAGGGTCCGGCGACCGTCTGTCCGACGGCCTTGACGGTGACCTCCTCGAAGACCACTCCCGGGCTGTTCTCCGGCCGGTACACGTCACCGACCTTCGGATGCGCGGGCATGATCATCGCGGCCGGCCCCGACTTCCCGGCCCGCCAGGTGCCGCCGGTGTCCGCGACCACCCCGTCCTCGTAGTTGAAGACGTCCTCGCCGAGGTACCAGACCGATCCGTCGTCGGCCTGCGCGAACCAGTCGAACGCGACCTCGCTGACCCGCCCGTCGGAGAAGGACACGAACTGGAGCGTGCGCGCCCGGACCTGCTCGCCGTTCACGGTGACGGTCTTGATGTCGGGCAGCAGCGTGAGCTCGGTACGGAAGGGCTTGCCGTCGACCTGACCGCCGTAGATCACCTGCTGGAGCTTCGAACTGGAGTGGAGCGGGTTGGTGATGTCGAGTGGCCGGCTGAACACGGGCGTGCCCCGGTCGACCCGGTCCTGCTCGGGGGCGAGCGGCAGGCAGCCTTCGGTCCTCTTGCCGGATTCGGTGTCCACGATCCGTACGCAGTCGGTGCGCGACGAGGGGGGCCCGCTCGCGGCCCGGCCGCCGACGGCACTGGCGCTGCAGGCGCCGGTCGCGAGGGCCGCGGCCAGGGCCGCGCTCACCGCGGCCGTCGGATGTCCGTTCCTCATGGCTGCCTCCTCTGCCGTGGCATCGGCGTGCCGTGGCATCGACGCTGCCACCCGGGTCCTGAAGGGAGCCTGAACGGAGCTGAACCGCTTTTCAGGACCGGCGGACCACCGGGTCCGCCGGGAGCACCACCTCGAAGCGGGCGCCGCCGAGGCGACCGTCGGTCACCGTCGCCGTGCCGCCGTGCGCCGCGACCAGTTCGGCGACGATGGCGAGCCCGAGACCACTGCCGACGGCGTCGCCCGCAGCGCCCGCGCCACTCCTGTCGGCCGCCGAGCGGGACCTCGCCTCGTCGAGGCGCACGAACCGTTCGAAGACCCGATCGCGGTCGGCCGGCGGCACGCCGGGGCCGTCGTCCTCCACGCCCAGGACCACCCGGCCGTCCGGCTGCTCGGTGAGGTCGAAGGCGACCTCGGAGCGCGCGTACCGGGCCGCGTTCTCGCCCAGGTTGCGCACCACCCTGCCCAGGTCCCGCGGGTCCGCGTTCCGCCGTGCCGCCGACACCCCGGCCGTACCGATCCGCAGCCCGGGCGCCGCCCCCCGCAGCCGGCGCGCCTCGTCCAGGACCAGGTCGTCGAGGTCCACCGGCCGCAGCCGGGGGCGCAGCGCGTCCTCGTCGGCACGGGCGAGCAGCAGCAGGTCGTCGACCAGCCGCTGCATCCGCAGGTCCTCGGCGAGGACCGTCCTGGCCAGGCGTTCGCTCGGCAGCCGGTCGGGGTGGGCGAGGGCGACCTCGGCGTGCTGGCGGATGGACGCCACCGGGGAACGCAGCTCGTGCGAGGCGTCGGAGATGAACCGGCGCTGGGCGCTCTGCGCCCGTTCGAGCCGGTCCAGCATGCGGTTCATCGTGGCGGCGAGGCGTGCGATCTCGTCGCGGCCCGGCGGAAGCGGCACCCTGCGGTGCAGCTCCGCCGCCGAGATCGCCTCCACCTCCGACCTGATGGCCGCCACGGGCGCCAGCGCCCGCCCGACCGCCATCCAGGTCGCGCCGGCCACCACGAGCATCAGCAGCGGCAGCCCCACGAACAGCAGCCGGGTGACGATCCGGGTCGACTCGGCGACCGCGATCACCGTCCGCCCCACCAGTACGGTCCGCTGCCCGCCCGGTCCTTCGGCGGTCACCGCCACCACCAGGAACCGGTCCTCGTCGAGGGGGGTGGTGAGGGTGGCCTCGGAGCCCCCTCGCAGATCGGCCAGGGCCGGCAGGTTCTCGACGTTCGGGCTGCCCGCGACCACGTCCCCCCGGGCGTCCAGGACCTGGACGAACTCCTCGTCCGGCTCGCTCACGACCAGCGAGGGCACCCCGCGCCCCGACTCGATGACGGCCGCCACCTGCTCGGCCCGGCTCCGCGCGGCCTGCCGTACGTCGTCGGTCAGTTCGGCCCGCATGAGCGCGACCAGGGCCACCGCCCCCGCGGCCACGCCCACCGCCACGACGAGGACGGCCGCCACGGTCGACCGGAACCGTACGCCCATGGCCGGCTACCCCCCGTCGGGGGCCAGGCGGTAGCCGCAGCCCCGTACGGTCTCGATGGACGCGCGGCCGAAGGGCCGGTCCAGCTTGTTCCGGAGGTGCCGGACGTAGACCTCGACGATGTTCGGGTCGCCCTCGAAGGAGTCGTCCCAGACGTGCGCGAGGATCTCGCGCTTGGACACGGTCTCGCCGCGGCGGCGCAGCAGGAACTCGAGGAGGGCCAGCTCACGGGCGGTGAGACCGACCCGTACCCCGCCCCGTGACACCTCCTTGGCGGCCGGGTCGAGCCGCAGGTCGCCGGCGGTGAGGGCGGCGGGCCGTTCGCGCGGTTCGCGGCGCAGCAGCGCACGCAGCCGGGCCAGCAGCACGGCGTACGAGAAGGGCTTCGTCAGGTAGTCGTCGGCGCCGGTGTCGAGTCCCTCGACCTCGTCCCACTCGCCCTCCTTGGCGGTGAGCATGAGGATCGGGGTCCAGTTCCCCTCGGCGCGCAGGGTGGCGCAGACGCGGTAGCCGTTCAGGCCGGGGAGCATGATGTCGAGGACGATCGCGTCGTACGCGTGCTCGCGCGCCCGCCACAGGCCGTCCGTGCCGTCCAGGGCGACGTCGACGGCGAAGCCCTCCGCCTCCAGGCCGTTGCGGAGCCCTTCGGCGAAGCGCTCCTCGTCGTCCACGATCAGAACCCGCATGCCCCGATTGTGACCCGCGTCACCTGAACCGGGGCTGAAGGGCGCGCGGTGCGGGACGGCCCCGGCGGGGTGCGCCGGGGCCTGTGCCGCACTACGGCAGGCCCGGGAGCGCCTGCCTGCGGGCGGGCTCCGCCGGCGGGGTGGTGCCGTACACGTCGGGGCTGATCCTGTAACCGCGCTTGTCCTGCTTCAGGACCTCCTTGTCGACGGCCGCGAGCTCCTTGGGGGTGAGCCGGGTGAACTCGGTCAGCGCCAGGGTCTCCGGGTTCTCCTCGCCCACGGGCTCCACCTTGATGTTGCCGACGCCCGGCGCGTAGGACTTCAGCTGGTGGCCGCCCTCGGGGTCGAGCGGTGCGAACTCGTCCGTCACGAGGACGTCGTCGAAGCAGCCGACGGGGACGCAGACGCTCTGGCCGGTCCGGGCCACCGTGGCGCAGTCCAGGAAGTCGATCTCGGGTGCCAGGCCCTCGGTGTAGGTGGGGGTGCCCACCCGCGGCCTGGCGAGCATGGCGATGCCCGCCTTGGCGTCCTGCACGCCGGAGATCCAGGTGTCGGGGGCACCGACGAGCTTGCCGTTCTCGTAGAGCTCCGGGTACTCCCCGAGGCGCCAGACCGTTCCGCGCCAGTCCTGGGCGAAGAACGCCAGCTCCGACTCCTGGACCTTCTTGCCGCTGAGGTCCTGGTCGAACACCACCACGGTGCGTACGCCGTCGATGACCTTCGTCAGGTCGGTCACCGTCGTCACCACGGTGTGGTCCTCACCGGCGACGTCACCGGTGAGGACCAGCCGGGTGCCGGGCTTCAGCGGGAGGAACGTGTTGGTCACCCTCGGGCTGGCGGGGAAGCGGTACGGGCGGAGGGCGGGCGGATTTCCGCAGTTGCCCTGCGCCCTCGGGCCGCTCGCCGGAACGGGAGAGGGCGCCTGGGGCGTGCCGGTGGCCTCCGCGCCGGGGGCGAGCAGCAGCGCGGCGACGATCGGACTGAGCAGGGCAGCGCTCGTGCGGAAGACAGGGGGCATTCGGCTTGATCCTCTCGGTGGAGCCGGGGTGGGGCTCCACCGAGAGGCGGCGGCCCCGTCCGCCGCCCGCCTCAGTGCGTGGCGACCGCCTCATGCTGCGGCCGGTGGCGCCTGAAGCCCTTGGCGAAACGCAGGTACAGGGACGGCACGACGAGCAAATTCAGCAGGGTGGACGTAACCAGACCGCCGACGATGACCACGGCGAGCGGGTACTCGATCTCGTGGCCCGGCCGGTCGCCGAGGAAGACCAGGGGCAGCACCGCGAGTCCGGTCGCCAGCGAGGTCATCAGGATGGGGGACAGCCGTTCCCGCGCACCGCGCAGCACCAGGGCGGGCCCGAACTCCATGCCCTCGTGCTCCTCCAGGTGCTGGCAGTGGTTGATCAGCAGGATGCCGTTGCGGGCGGCGATGCCGAGCACGGTGAAGAAGCCGACCAGGGAACCCAGCGTGATGTTCCCGCCGGCGATCCAGACCGCGAGGACACCGCCGACCAGGGCCATGGGCAGGGTGAGGAAGGACAGCAGCGCCAGCCGCCAGCTGCGGAAGGAGATCTGGAGCAGTACGAAGATCGCCAGGGCCGCGAAGATCGCGCTGTAGAACAGGACCCGCTGGGCGGCCTGCCGTTCCGCGTGCTCCCCGAGCAGCTCCGTGTGGTAGCCGCGGGGGAAGTCCGTGGAGGCGATCGCCCGTTGGACGTCCGAGACGACGGCGCTGAGGCCGCGTCCGGAGACGGAGGCGTTCACGTCGAGGTGCCGCGAACCGTTCTCGCGCGCGATCAGATTCGGCTGGGGCTCGACGGCCACCCGGGCGACGTCGGCGAGCCGTACCGTGGTGCCGGAGGGGGTGTCGATCGGGAGCCGGCCGATGGTGGCCAGGCTGTTGCGGGTCTCGGGGGTGCTCCACACCACCGTGTCGTAGGCCCTGCCGTCGCGGAAGATGTCGCCGACCTCCTCGCCGGCCACGAGGGTGGACGCGGCGCGGCGCACGTCACCGGGCTTCAGTTCGTACTTCGCCGCCTTGTCGACGTCGACCGTCACCTGGATCTGCGGGACCTCGACCTGCAGGTCGGCGTGGACGTCGGCGGTGCCGGAGATCTTGGTGATCTTCTCCTGGAGTTCCAGGCCCTTCTGGCGCAGCACCTTCTGGTCCTGGCCGTAGAGGCGGACGACGATCGGGTACTTGGAGCCGGTGAGCACCTCGTCGACGCGCTCGTTGAGGTACGTCTGGACGTCCTGTTCCATGCCGGCGTAGCGTGCCACGGTCTCCTTGATCTGCTTGAGGGTCTTGTCGTAGTCGGCCTTGTGGTCGATGCCGATCCAGCCCTCGCCGAAGTTGACCCCGGCGATCTCGTCGCCCAGGAACGCCTGCCCGATGTGGGCCCCGAAGACGTTGCGCACTCCGGGGATGGCCCGTATCTCCCGGCTCACCTGGGAGACCATGCGCTCCTCTTCCTGTACGGACGTGCCGGGCGTGGTGATGAAGTGCACCAGGAAGTCCCGCTCCTTGAAGGAGGGCAGCAGGGACTGGCTGAGTTGGGGCACCAGGAGGGCCGCGACGAGCACGAGCACGCCGGACACCAGGTAGGCGTGCACCGGCCGCCTGACGATGCGCCGGAGCCCGGCCGTGTAGCCGGTCTGCAGCCAGCGCAGCAGCGGGGACTGCCGGCGTTCGACCTTGGCCTTGCGCAGCATGATCAGGCACAGGGCGGGGGTCACCGTCAGGGCCACGACCATGGAGGCGATGATGGCGAACGTGTACGAGACGGCGAGCGTCCGGAAGAACGAGCCCGCCACTCCCTGGAGCAGGAACACCGGAACCGTGGCCACGACGATGATGATCGTCGCGTAGACGATCGGGCTCCGGACCTCCAGGGAGGCGTTCAGGATGACCTTCGCCACCGACGTGTCACCGCCGGATCTCCGGTGCTCGCGCAGACGTCTGAGGATGTTCTCGACGTCGATGATCGCGTCGTCCACGACGGCGCCCAGGGCGATCACGAGTCCGGCGAGGGCCATCGTGTTGATGGTGTCCCCGCGCCAGTGGAGCACGAGGACGGCCGCCATGAGGGAGAGCGGGATCGTCAGCAGGCTGATCAGCGCGACGCGCCACTCGTAGAGGAAGGCCGCGAGGACCACGACGACCAGCAGGAAGCCGAGCACCAGGGCCTGGGTCAGGTTGTCGATCGCGGTGTGGATGAAGTCCTGCTGCTGGAAGATGGTCGTGTCGAACGTGACGCCGGGCAGGCCGGGTTCGAGGGATTCGATGGCCTTCTCGACGTTCTTGGTGATCTCCGGGGTGTCGCCCCAGGGCAGCTTCTCGACGATCAGCAGCAGGCCGGGGTCGCTGCCGACGACGGCGTCGCCGCCGAGTGGCTGGGGGGCCTCCTTCACCAGGGCCACGTCGCCGAGCCGGACCGTGCGGGCGTCCGCCGAGTGCACCGGCACCTGGGCGAGGTCGACGGGCGTCACGACCGGCAGGACGTGCCGGATGCCGAGGCGCTGCTTGGCGGTCTCGATCCAGCCGCCGTGGCCGATGAGGGAACCGGTGGTGAACTTGAGCAGGCCGGAGTCGACCGACTCGCCGGTGGCCTCCATGACGTCGTCGAGGCTGACCTTGTGGGCCTGCATCTTGAGCGGGTCCACCTGCACGGTCATCATCTTCAGCCGCTCGCCGAAGATGCTCACGTTGGCGACGCCGGGCACCCGCAGCAGACGGGCCCTGACCTCCCAGTACGCCGTCATGGACATGTTCATCAGGGCTTTGTCGGAGTGGTCCTGCGACGACATCCCGATCTTCATGACACGGCTGGTCGCCGCGACGGGCGGCATGATCACCGGAGGGGCCGCCCAGGTCGGCAGGCTGGGAGACACCTGCGCCACCCGTTCCTGGACCTCCTGCCGTGCCTTGAAGATGTCGGTTCCCTCGTGGAAGATCAGCTGGATCGACGAGAGCTGCGCGACGGACTCGGAGCGCAGGTCGTCGAGTTTGTCGAGCCCGTTGAGGGACTGTTCGAGGGGAACGGTGACCAGGGACTCCACGTCGGCCGTGGACAGGCCGAGGCAGGTCGTCTGGATCTCGACCCGCGGCGGCGCGAACTCGGGGAAGACGTCCACCCGCTGCTGGGGCAGTGACGTGATGCCGACGACCATCATCACCGCGGCCGCGGCGACCACGAGGTAGCGGAAGCGCAGGCTGGAGCGGACGATCCAGCGCATCAGAGTGCTGCGTTCCTCGGTCATTCGTGCTCGCCGTCCGTCTCGTACTCGATGCCGAGCAGTTCGGCGGCTCCGACCGTCACCACGTGGGTGCCCGCCGTGATGCCGGACTTCACGACCGCGTACTTCTCACCGAACTGCCCCAGCTGGACAGGGGTCCGGATGTACACGAAGGGCTTCGGGTTGGTGAAGGCGAAGGTCCTGCCCTCCTGGTCGTAGACCACGGCCTTCAGCGGGATGAGCGTCCGGGGCGGTCCTGTGCCGTCCAGCGGCGCCTGCCGCAGCGGCTCCGTCGTGATGCGGATCCGCTGGACCGTGTCCTCGGCCAGGGTCAGGTGGGGGATCTTTCCTTCCGGGACCTTCTCGATCTCCGCGGGCGGCTGCTCGGAGTGTTCGGCGGCCGAGGCCGAGGAGTCGTTCGAGTCGGCGCATGCCGACAGGCTCGCTCCACCGGCGATCAGCAGCCCCGCGGCCGACAGGCCGACGACCCACCGGCGCCTGGTGCGACGCCGGCCGGGCCTGCTGTGAGGTGCTTCTCGCCGCTCCGTCCTGCCGTCGTCCGGGGCCGGGGCC
>NZ_MWIG01000481.1:0-8890 GCF_002156145.1 Streptomyces sp. NRRL B-24572
GAACACCGACCCGAAGGCCCTCGCCGCCCTCGTCAAGGAGAGCGGCATCTACCCCGCCGCCACCGCCGCCCAGACCAGCGGCGCCCTCGCGAAGGCCCCCGACTACTTCGCCAACCAGCCCGACTTCTACACCCGCGCCGCCGAGATCGCGAAGACCACCGCGCCGGGCGCCTGGGGCCCCAACGTGAACGTCGCCTACACCTCCTTCAAGGACGAGTTCGGCAAGGCAGCCAAGGCCAAGGCCAAGTCCGGCTTCGCCACCGCCCTCACCGCCATGCGGGACACCACCGTCGCGGACCTGAAGAAGCAGGGCTTCGGAGTCGCCAAGTGACGCAGCCCCGCCAGGGCGCGCGCCGGTCGTACGGGGTCAAGACGGCCCCGTACGCCCTCCCGTCGCCCACCACCACACTCGAACGAGCGCGAAGCGCCCCCTACTTCTTCCTCCTCCCCGCCGCCCTCTTCTTCGCCCTCTTCTTCGCCCTGCCCATCGGCTACGCCGTCTGGCTCAGCTTCCACAAGGTCGAGATCAAGGGCCTCGGCCTCGGCAAGGGAGCCCGGCACGAGGTCTGGGCCGGCCTGGAGAACTACACCTCCGCCCTCACCGACTCCGAATTCCTCCACAGCGCCCTGCGCGTCCTCGGCTACGGCGCGATCGTCGTCCCCGTCATGCTCGGCCTCGCCCTGTTCTTCGCGCTCCTGCTCGACTCCGAGCGCGTCCGCGCCCGCTCCTTCGCCCGCCTCGCGATCTTCCTGCCGTACGCCGTCCCCGGTGTCATCGCGGCGCTCCTCTGGGGCTTCCTCTACCTCCCCGACGTCAGCCCCTTCCTGTACGTCCTCGACGCCCTCGGACTCCCGCAGCCCGACCTCATGGACGGCGGACCGCTCTACCTGGCGATGTCGAACATCGCGGTCTGGGGCGGCACCGGCTTCAACATGATCGTCATCTACACCGCGCTGCGCTCCCTGCCCGCCGAGGTGTACGAGGCGGCCAGGCTCGACGGCTGCTCGGAGCTCCAGACCGCACTCCGCATCAAGATCCCGATGGTGGCGCCCTCGCTGGTGCTCACCTTCTTCTTCTCGATCATCGCCACCCTCCAGGTCTTCAACGAGCCCATGACGCTCAAGCCGCTCACCAACGGCATCCCCTCCACCTGGAGCCCCCTCATGAAGGTCTACAACGACGCCTTCACCGGCGGGAACATCCACGCCGCCTCGGCCACCGCCGTCGTGCTCGCCCTCGCCACCTTCGCGCTCTCCTTCGCCCTCCTCAGGGCCTCCAACCGCCGCACCGCACAAGGAGCAAGCCGATGACCGGCCTCGCCTCCCCTCCGCTCCGCGCCTCCGCCCCGGCCGCCGGCACCACCCCCGGCACCTCCCAGGGACCGCCCGCCGCCTCCGGCGGAAAGACCCGCGGCCGCACCGCCCTGCTCCCCACGGCCGCCCTCGTCCTCGGCGCGCTCTACTGCCTGCTGCCCGTCGCCTGGGTCGTGGTCGCCGCCACCAAAACCGGCCAGGACCTCTTCTCCACCTTCACCTTCCTGCCCGGCGACGGCTTCGCCGACAACCTCACCGACCTGAACGCGTACCGCGAGGGCATCTACTGGCGCTGGATGGGCAACTCCGTCTTCTACGCGGGCCTCGGCGCCGTCCTGTCCACCGTGGTCTCCGCGTTCGCCGGTTACGCCTTCGCCGTCTACCGCTTCCGAGGCCGCGAGGCCTTCTTCAACATGATCCTCACCGGCGTCCTCATGCCGCCGGTCATCCTCGCCATCCCGCAGTACCTGCTCATGGCAGAGGCCGATCTGACGGACACGTACGCCTCCGTGCTGCTGCCGCTGATCCTCTCCCCGTACGGCGTCTACCTCGGCCGCATCTACGCCGAGGCCGCCGTCCCCATGGAACTCGTCGAGGCCGGGCGGATGGACGGCGCCGGCGAGTGGCGGATCTTCCTGCGGATCGCGGTCCCCATGATGTCCCCGGGCCTGGTGACGATCTTCCTCTTCCAGTTCGTCGCCATCTGGAACAACTTCCTGCTGCCGTTCATCATGCTCGGCGACGACGAGAAGTTCCCCATGACCGTCGGCCTGTTCACCCTCCTCAAGCAGGGCGCCAGCCAGCCCTCCCTCTACACCCTCGTCATCACCGGAGCCCTCCTCGCCGTCCTCCCGCTCATCGCCCTGTTCCTGGTCATCCAGCGCTTCTGGAGCCTCGACCTGCTCTCCGGCGCCGTAAAGTCCTGACCACAGGGGATCGAGGGGAAACACACAGCATGAGCACAGCAGCGAGCAGGCGCCGCCCGGCGACCATCCACGACGTGGCCCGCGAGGCCGGGGTCTCGCGCGGCACCGTCTCCCGCGTCCTCAACGGCGGTCACTACGTCAGCCCGACGGCCAAGGCGGCCGTCGACGCCGCGATCCGAAGAACGGGATACGTCGTCAACCGGCACGCCCGCTCACTGATCACCGGCAAGTCCGACTCGGTCGCCTTCCTCCTCACCGAACCCCAGGAGCGCTTCTTCGAGGACCCCAACTTCAACGTCCTCCTCAGGGCCTGTACCCAGGCCCTCGCCGCCCAGGACATCCCGCTCCTCCTGATGATCGCGGGCACCGAGGACGAACGCCGCCGCAACCTCCGCTACATCGAGGCCGGCCACGTCGACGGCGTCCTCCTCGTCTCCAGCCACTCCGGCGACCCCGTGGTGGCCCGGCTGCACGAGGCCGGCGTCCCCGTCGTCGCCTGCGGCAAGCCCCTCGGCCAGACCGCCAAGATCGGCTACGTCGCCGCCGACGACCGGGACGGCGCCCGCGACATGGTGCGCCACCTGTACGCGACCGGCCGGCGCCGGATCGCCACCGTCACCGGACCCCTCGACACCCCCGGCGGCGTCGAGCGCCTCGCCGGCTACCGCGAGACGCTCGCCGAGCACGGCCTGCCCGTCGACGAGACGCTCATCGCCACCGGCGACTACAGCCGCGCCAGCGGCGAGGACGCGGCCCGCGCCCTCCTGGAGCGCGCCCCCGACATCGACGCCGTCTTCGTCGCCTCCGACCTCATGGCGCAGGGCGTCCTCGACGCCCTCGCCCGCGCGGGCAGGAGGGTCCCCGAGGACATCGCCGTCGGCGGCTTCGACGACTCCCCGGCCGCCCTCTCCTCCCGCCCCTCGCTGACCACGATCCGCCAGCCCTGGGACCGGATCAGCGCCGAGATGGTCCGGACGCTCCTCGCGCGGATAGCGGGCGAGGACCCGGTCACGGTCATCCTGCCGACGGAGCTCGTCCGCCGGGAGTCGGCGTAGCGGGGACGCCGGTCACCAGGACGACCTTCGGGGTGCGCGGCCCGTGGACGCCCTCCACCCGGTCGAGTTCGATGTCGCTGCGCATGCCGACGCCGAGAGCGGATCAGCCGGCACGAGCGGGGTGCGGCGTGAGGTTCCGGAAATCCCCGCGTCATGCGAAACACAGCGGAAACGCCTGCGTACGCATCGCGAAACGCACCGCCGCGAGGCTCTCCCCCTACCCAGTAGGAGGAGACCGTTGATGCCCCTCGCCGCCGCACCCCGGCTCGACACCGGTGACACCGCCTGGATGCTCGCCGCCACCGCGCTGGTTCTGCTGATGACTCCGGGCCTGGCTCTGTTCTACGGCGGCATGGTCCGCACGAAGAGCGTCCTCAACATGCTGATGATGAGCTTCGTGTCGATCGCCCTGGTCACGGTGGTCTGGCTGGTCGCCGGCTACTCGCTCGCGTTCGACGACGATGCCTTCGGGGGCCTGATCGGAGGCCTCGGACACATCGGCCTGGCCGGCATCGGTCCCGACACCCTCACCGGCACGGTTCCCACCTTCCTCTTCAGCACCTTCCAGCTGACCTTCGCGATCATCACGGCGGCGCTGATCAGCGGCGCGGTCGCGGACCGTACCAAGTTCGCGGGCTGGCTCGTCTTCGTGCCGGTATGGACGCTCCTCGTATACGTTCCCGTGGCGCACTGGGTGTGGGGCCCCGGCGGCTGGATCTCCCACTCGCTGGGCGCCCTCGACTTCGCGGGCGGACTCGTCGTCGAGATCGCGTCGGGCGCGTCCGGCCTCGCGATGTGCCTGGTACTCGGTCCACGCATCGGCTTCAAGAAGGACGCGATGCGGCCGCACAATCTGCCGATGGTCCTGCTCGGCGCGGGTCTGCTGTGGTTCGGCTGGCTCGGCTTCAACGGCGGCTCGGCGCTCGGCGCGAACGGTCTGGCCGCCGCCTCCCTCCTCAACACCCTCGTCGCCGGGTGCACCGGCCTCCTCGGCTGGCTCTTCGTCGAGCAGCGGCGCGACGGCCACCCGACCACGTTCGGCGCGGCGTCCGGCGCGGTCGCCGGGCTCGTGGCGATCACTCCTGCGTGCGGGGTCGTCGGCATGCCGGGTGCGGCGGCGGTCGGTCTCGCCGCGGGCGTCGTCTGCTCGTACGCGGTCGCCTGGAAGTTCCGCTTCGACTACGACGACTCGCTGGACGTCGTGGGCGTGCACTTCGCCGGAGGTGTCGTCGGCACGCTGCTGATCGGCCTGTTCGCGACCTCGGCGATGACCGGCGGCAAGGAGGGGCTGCTGTACGGTGGCGGGCTCGGCCAGCTCGGCCGGCAGGCCCTCGCCGTGGCGACCGTGGCGGCGTACACCTTCCTCGTCACGTACGGGATCGGCAAGGCCCTCGACCGGGCGATGGGGCTGCGGGCCTCCGCCGAGGAGGAGTTGACGGGACTCGATCAGACGGTGCACGCGGAGACCGCTTACGATCACGGCGTGCTCGGCCACGGCGGCGCGCCGCTGCACGCCGCGTCCCCCGTCACCCCGCTCGTCAAGGACAGGAAGCCCTCCGCATGAAGCTGATCACCGCGATCGTCAAGCCGTTCCGCCTCGACGAGGTGAAGAACGCGCTCCAGGAACTCGGCATCAACGGGCTGACGGTCACCGAGGCCAGCGGCTACGGGCGCCAGCGAGGCCACACCGAGGTGTACCGGGGCGCCGAGTACCGCGTGGACCTCGTCCCCAAGGCCCGGATCGAGGTCGTCGTCGAGGACGCCGACATGGAGCCCGCCATCGACGCCATCGTCCGCGCCGCCCACACGGGCAAGATCGGCGACGGCAAGGTGTGGGCGGTGCCGGTGGAGACGGTGGTGCGCGTCCGCACGGGGCAGCGCGGCCCGGACGCGCTCTGACGCACGGGGCGGTACCGGGTCGCCTTAGTCGGCTCCGCTCAACGGCTGAACCGCGGCGCACGCGCATAACCGCGCCGCCCTCACGGTATATACGCCCCGATATATACCCATAGTGCCATCCTGTGCCCGCCGACCCGGGTGCCTGGCGTGGTGTCGAGCCGTGGAGGGCCCCATCACCGGAACCTCACCCCCGAGCCGCGTGACCGATGCGCAGGGCAGCCAGCCCCAGGAAGCCGACCTGCTGCGGACGATGCTGCGGCGGCCCGAGTACCGCAAGGCTCTGGTGTTCTCCGGGCTGATCGGCGTTCCGGTGGCGCTCGTCGCCTTCTGGTTCCTCGTGGCGCTCCACGAGCTGGAGGGCCTCATCTGGACGGACTGGCCGAAGGACCTGGGCTGGAAGCAGGCTCCCTGGTGGTGGGGGCTCGTGCTGCTGCCGGTGGCCGGACTCGTCGTCGGTCTGGTGGTCGCACGCCTGCCCGGCCGGGGCGGACACATCCCGGCGGGCGGGCTGCACGCGGGCGGGGTCACGAAGCAGGCCCTGCCCGGTGTCGTCCTCGCCGCGATGGCCGGTCTTCCGCTCGGCGCCGTACTGGGCCCCGAGGCGCCGCTGATCGCCCTGGGCGGAGGCCTCGCGCTGTTCTTCGCGGGCCTGGTCCGCGCCCCGCAGACCGAAGCGAGCACGGCGCTGCTCGGCGCGGCCGGGGCGGCGGCGGCCATCTCCGCGCTCTTCGGGAACCCGGTGGTCGGCGCCGTGCTGCTGATGGAGGTGGCCGGGGTGGGCGGACCGCAGCTGTTCGCCGTGATGCTGCCGGCCCTGCTGTCCAGCGGCGTGGGAGCGCTGATCTTCACCGGGTTCGTCCACTGGACGGGCCTGGAGACGGGGAGCCTGGACATCGGGCTGCCCGAGCCGCCGCCGCTCGACGGCGCGGACGTGCTGTGGGTCCTCGTCGTGGCGCCCGCCGTCGCGTTCGTCGTCCACTGGGCCCTCGTGGGCGGCCGGTTCGCGGCCCGTTTCGTGGCGAGCCGGATCGTACGGAACACGGTTCTCTGCGCGACGGGCGCGGCGGTCTGCATCACGCTCTACGCCGTCACCACCGGCCGCTCGCCCGCCGAGGCGGCCCTGTCCGGCGAGGCGACGCTGTCCGAGCTGGCACAGAATCCCCACGCCTGGTCGGTGGGCGCCCTCGTCGCGATCCTCGTCTTCAAAGGCCTCGCGTACGCGCTGTGCCTGGGCAGCCTTCGCGGTGGCCCCGTCTTTCCCGCGCTGTTCCTGGGCGGAGCGACCGGCGCCCTGCTCGCCCCCCTGCCGGGCCTCGGTCTCGTTCCGGCGATGGCGATCGGCATGGCCGCCTCCGTGACCGCGGCGCTGCGGCTGCCCGTGAGCGGCGTGGTCCTGGTCGTGCTCCTGCTGGGCAACGCGGAGACGGTGGCTCTGGTGGTACTGGCCGCCGTCCTGGCCTTCGTCGTCACCGAGCTCCTGCCCCAGGGCCCGCACATCCCCGCCTTCCCCGAACGTCCGAGCGGCCGAACGCGCCGTCCCGCGCCCCGACGGCCATGAGCCGTTCGGGACGAGGGCCGGCGCGGTGGCTCCGGCGGGCCCACGAGCCCGGGGGACGAGAGCGGACGCGCTCCTTCCGGCGGCCGGAAGCCGCAGGGGAGCGGGCAGCTCGCTCCGGGCGTCAGGAGCCGAGGAGCTTGCTCTTCTGGGCCGCGAACTCCGCCTCGGTCAGCACGCCTTGTTCCTTCAGCTCGCCGAGTTCCTTGAGCTGAGCGATCTTGCTGCTCATGTCGTCGGCCGGGGCGGGGGCCGCGGCCGGCGGCGGGGGCGGCGGCGGTGCGTACTGTTGCGCCGGAGCCGGTTCCTGCTGGGCCCAGCGGCCCGCCTGGCGGCGCGAGACCCTGTTGGAGACGGCGGTCGCCGTCCCGGCCACTACCGCGGTGCGCGCCACGCCCCGAAGAAGTCCTGGCATGTCGATCCTCCTTGACTGTCGTCCGTCGGCGTCAGGCGGCGGCGCTGCCGCCCGATTCCTCCATGGCGTCCAGCGAGGCCAGCAGGGCCTGCACGGGGATGCGCCCGCCGGCCACGAGCTGCGCACCACCGCGCCGCAGTTCCCGCGCGAGGGGCGCGGCCCAGAGGTTCTCGTAGATGAGGATGCCTGCCGAGCTGCCCGCCTCCAGGGCCGCCCCCGCCTCGTCGAGGTCGTCCTGACCGAGGAGTCCTGACGAGGAGCCCTCGAACACGGTCAGGTCCAGTTCGCCGTCGGCGTCGATGTCCCGTAGCTCCACGCCGACGACACTGCCGTCGGCGTCCTTCCGGACGAACGAGAGGTCGAGAATGCGGATGATTCCTCTGTCGACCAGATCGAGGAGAAGGGGCAGTCCCTTGCCCGTCATACGGTTGCCGGGAAACTCGATGACCAGGTAGTCCACCGGCCCCATGTCCTCGAATTCATCGCTCATGACCACTCCACACTCAGTTGGGAAGGACTTGACCGACCCCGTCCCGTCCGTGCCGCGTCTCGACGGACGCCCCGGACGCAGTCCTGTCCCCATTGCAGCACCGGCCGGTGCACCTCGCACGTTCACGCCGAGCCCGTGGAGACGACGAGCCCGGCCCGGAGGCGGTCGGGAGGCGTCGACCGCGGCCCACGCACAGGCCGGGGGACCCGGGCCGCGGCAGCAGCGAGCGCCGGGCGCGGCAACCGCGGCGGAGGCGCATGACACTGCTGTCCCGGCCGCGCCACGGCCGCTCGAAGAGCTGGAGCACCGCCGACCGACACGGCGGTCCTGCCCGTACCGATGGTGACCGCGCAGGCTCCCACGACCGAGGCCATGCTGCGTCAGAAGCGAACCGGGCCGCCTCGGCGGCCGTGACCCTCAACAGCGCCTGCCGCACAGCACCACCCCTACCCGGCCACCACCAGGCACCGGGTCCGTCTCATTGAGGAGCCTCCGTCGGCCGCGTAGCACTTGAGGATGACCCGCCGCCCCCACGGAGACGGACTTTCCGACCGATCCGGAACCCGGCACCGCCGACACCGTCTTCACCCTCGCGTCGGCTTGATCGTCGAGCCGACCGGAGGAGGTTCTGATGGCAGGTCAGGTGCGTGAGGCGGGGCGGGCGAAGGCGTCCGCGCCGGAGTATCAGGGAGCGCTCGGGTCGCTGTCGGTGAACGCCTCGCTGCCCGAGGTGCTCGCCCGGGGCATCGAGGAACTCCAGGCGGCGGAACGGGCCGGGGACCTGCGGGAGGTGGCGCGGTGTGGGCTGGCCGTGGCGGAGGCGTGCCGCAGGCTCGGGCGGATCGGGGAAGCCGACCGAGCGTGGAAGGCGAGCTATCGGGCGGCGCGTTCGGCCGGTCACGAGGGGGCGATGGCGTGGGCGCTGTGGAGCGGCGGCACGCTGGCCCGGCAGCGCGGTGCGTTCCGGCTGGCGTACCGGCTCCTGCGGCTCGCGGCCGAGGCGGGCGAGCGGGGCGAGGACGTCGTCGTGCGGGGTTACTCGCTGGCGGGGCTCGCTGAGACCGGGCGCATACAGGGCGACTACGAGGCCGTGGGCCGGCTGCACGAACAGCTCCTCGCCGAGGCCCGCCGCCGCGGCGAGGCCCGGCACACGGTGTGGGCGCTGGAGGGCATCGCGCAGATGCACCGCAACACGGGCTCCTACGACAAGGCCCTGGCCCTGTTCGAGGAGGCGGC
>NZ_MWIG01000482.1:0-2529 GCF_002156145.1 Streptomyces sp. NRRL B-24572
CCGCCGAGCGCCTCGACCTCCCCGGCGTCCAGGATCCCGGGCGACCACTCGTGCACGGTGCGGAAGTACCGCAGCACCGGGGACACGCTCTGCGAGACCAGCCCCGGCAGCGCCGGCACCTCGTCCAGCATCAGCGACGCCAACCGGCCCGGCGGACACTGCAGCTCGGCCACGCAGTCGACCGGCCCGGCCAGCGCGTACGAGAAGATGCAGTCCGCGCGCCGCGCCGCGGCCACCGCGGCGTCCCGCACCGTGCCCGGCCGGCACGTCATCCGCAGGATCACCGTCTCACCCCGCATGACGAGCCCGCGCACGGCGACGTCCCCGCTCTCCAGCAACCGCAGCCCGCGCCGCGCCACCTTCCGCTCGGGTTCCCCGAGGGCCGCCGAGATCCGCCGCCACGAGGCCCGCCCGTCGATCTGCAGGGCGGCGACGATCCGCCGGTCCAGCTCGTCCAGCGGCCCACCGGGCGCCTCGGCGGGCACGCTCGGGTGCGTGGAAGGGCGCGCGGGCGGGGCGGCGGGGGCGGTCCGGGTGGCCGGTACAGGGTGCGTCACAGGAACGACCCTAACGACCACGGCAGCTCCCCTGCGCGGGGACAGCGGATCGTCCTCGGCGCCGCCCGCACCCCGGAGACCGCCACTGCTCAGGCGTTCGAGCCCGTGAACAGGTCCTGGTACTGCTTGCGGAGCTCGGCCTTCTGCACCTTGCCCATCACGTTGCGCGGCAGCGCCTCGACGACGCGTACGGCGCGCGGGTGCTTGAACCGGGCGAGGTCGTCGGCGATGAACTCCAGCAGTTCGGTCTCCGTGGGCTCCTGGTCCGGGGCCGGCACGACGACGGCCACGACCGTCTCTCCGAAGTCGGGGTGCGGGACGCCGATGACGGCGGACTCGAGGACCGCGGGGTGGGCGTCGAGCAGTTCCTCGATCTCCTTGGGGTAGATGTTGTAGCCGCCGGAGATCACCAGGTCCTTGCCCCGGCCGACGATGCAGAGGTAGCCGTCCTCGTCGATGCGGCCCAGGTCGCCGGTGATGAAGAAGCCGTCCGCGCGGAACTCGGACGCGGTCTTCTCGGGCATCTGCCAGTACCCGCTGAAGACGTTGGGGCCGCGGACCTCGATGCTGCCGACCTCGCCGTCGGGCAGTGCCCGACCGGTCTCGCCGTCCACCACCCGGACCTCGGTGCCGGGCAGCGGCTTGCCGACCGTGCCGGGTTTGCGCGGGCCTCCCTCGTACGGGTTGGTGGTGTTCATGCCGGTCTCGGTCATCCCGTAGCGCTCCAGGATGGCGTGTCCCGTACGGGCCTCGAAGGCCTCGTGGTCGCTCGCGAGCAGCGGGGCCGAGCCGGAGACGAACAGCCGCATCGAGGCGCAGGTCGCCGGGGTGAGCCGGTCGTGCTTCACCATCCGGGTGTAGAAGGTCGGCACGCCCATGAGCACCGTGGCCCGGGGCAGCAGGTCCACGACCGTGTCCACGTCGAACTTCGGCAGGTAGTGCATGGAGGCACCGGCCGCGATCGTCATGTTCGCGGCGACGAACAGTCCGTGGACGTGGAAGATCGGCAGGGCGTGGATCAGCCGGTCCCGGTCGGTGAACTGCCAGGCCTCGAGGAGGGCCCGGCAGTTGGAGGCGAGGTTGCCGTGGGTGAGCACCGCGCCCTTGGAGCGTCCGGTGGTGCCGGAGGTGTACAGGATCGCCGCCGGGTCGTCGGCGGAGGCGTCGACGACCTCGTCGTGGCGGCCGTCGCCCTCGAGGAGGGTGCCGTCGCCCTTGGTGCCGAGCGTCTCGACGACGAGGTCCCGCCCCTCGCGGTGCGCGTGGTCGGCCCGTCGCTCCGGGGAGCAGACCAGCACGCGCGGCCGGGCGTCGCCGATGAAGTACTCCATCTCCGCACCGGTGTACGCGGTGTTGAGCGGCAGGAAGACGCCGCCGATCCGCAGCGTCGCCAGGTACAGCGCGATGGCCTCCGGGGACTTGTCCACCTGCACGGCGACCCGGTCACCGGGGGTGACGCCGTCGGCGACGAGCCGGGCGGCGATCCGCCCCACGGTCCCCTCCGTCTCGCGGTAGGTGACCTGCCGGCCGTCGGGCAGCTCGAAGAGCGCCTTGTCCGGCTGCCGTTCCACCTGCTCGGCGAAGGACCGGTGGATGGTGGTGAAGGGGGGTGCCATGAGGGGGTGTTCCTCTCTCATCGATCGATCGGAGCGGTGGAGGCGGAGACGGCGACGGCCTCGGGGAAGGCGTCGCGCAGTGGCCCGCCGAGGGCGACGGTGCCACGACGGACGAAGTCCTCGTGCCGGCGCTCCAGCTCCCCCGGCTCGTAGCGGTAGTTGATCATCGCGCCGTACGACTGCCGCCACGCCTCGGCCGAGCTGTTCGCCGGCCAGTTCAACTGCCAGGCGGCGGCTCCGTTGCCCAGGTGGAAGCGGGCGACCGGATCGAGGGGGCGTCCGTCCGCGCGCCGCTCGACCGCGACGTACCGGGCCAGGGCGGGGAGGAGCCGGGCGCGGAGCCGCTCGACGTCCCC
>NZ_MWIG01000483.1:0-198 GCF_002156145.1 Streptomyces sp. NRRL B-24572
TCGCGGCCGACACCACCACCCGGCACATGGAGGACGACGAGGAGTACGTCCTCACCGACCTGTTCGAGACCGACACCACCCGCGGACGTCTGCTGAACGAACTGGGCTTCGCCTTCTTCCGGGTCTGGGACGACGTGAACACCCGCGACCTGACCGATCTCCCTCCCGTCGTGGTGCCCGAGGGGTTCACCGTCCGGC
>NZ_MWIG01000483.1:213-2673 GCF_002156145.1 Streptomyces sp. NRRL B-24572
GGAGTGATGACCCGGCCCGGATACGACCCGGCCCGCGAGATCCTGGCCGAGGCGCCGGACGGCCGCATCGGCGCCTACACCGTCTACTGGGTCGACGAACGCAACGGCCTGGGGCACTTCGAACCCGTCGGCACCCACGAGGCCTTCCGCCGCCTCGGCCTGGCCCGGGCGGTGATGGCCGAGTCCATGCGGCGCATGGCGGAGCTCGGCCTCCGCCGGGTGACGGTCAACCACGACGCCGAGAACCTCCCGGCCGCGAAGCTGTACGGCGCACTGGGCTTCACCCGCGAGTGCCGCACCCACGGCTATCGCCGGGCGAAGGCCCAGGACTCGATGTCGCGATAGCGGATCGGGCCGGGACCCCGGCCGTAATTGCTGCCGACGAGATGAAGGCGCTCGGCCGGCCAGCGGCGGCCGGTGAAGCCCGCGAGCCCGGCGGCCGCCTCCCGTACGGACGTCGCATCGTCGCGGCGGGCGCGGGCGAGCGTCAGATGGGGGCGCAGCGGCCGGTCCTCGAAGGGGATGCCGCACTCCTTGACGACCGTCCGCACCTCGGTGGCGAGCGCGTGCAGTCCGTCGAGGTCGCCGTCGATCCCGCTCCACAGCACCCGGTCGTCGAAATGCCCGCCGCCGCGCAGCGCCAGCTCCAGGGGCTTCCGTGCCGCCGCGATCTCCGCCAGCGGCGGCCGCAGCAGGGGGACGGTCTCCACCGGGAGCTCCCCGAGGAACGCCAGCGTGATGTGCCAGTCCTCGATCCGGTTCCACCGCATGCGCGGGTACGCCTCGTACGCCGGGCGCAGCGCGCGCGCCAGCTCGTCCTTCGCGTCGTCGGGCGGGGCGAGCGCGACGAACACGCGCACGGTCGCGGCCCGCGCCCTGTCGTCGTCACCGGACTCCGTACCCTGCCCGGGCGCCTCAGCCATCTTCCGTTCCCTACCCACCATCTGTCCCGCAACCGTCGGAGGCGAGGGTACGCGGTACCCCGGACACCACCGACGCAGGGGACCCCGGCCCGGCCCCGAACCTCCCCGACACCGCATCAGGGGCGCCCGGCGGTCGACGCGCCCCCGTGCGCTCCCCCACGGGGGTGGTTCCCCGGGGCCAGTGGGGCGCAGCGCGGCACGGCCCGCGCGGACGCGCGGAGCTCAGGGCCGAAGCTGTGCGCTGTTCCCTGTTCACCTGCGAAGACGGAGGTTCGTCCACCCATGACCCACGCACTTCTCAGACCGTCGGCATGGCGCCGCAGACCGGGCGGGAGGGCCGCGGCGCCGGTCGCGCTCGGGCTCGCGCTCGTCCTGGCCCTGCCCGGCACGGCCTTCGCGGCCCCCGGCGACCTCGACCCGACCTTCGGGAACGGAGGCCGGGTGACGACCCCCGTCACCAACTACGCGGAGGGTCACGACATCGCACGGCAGGGCGACGGCAAGCTGGTCGTGGTGGGGACGAGCGAGGGCGGCTTCGCGCTCACCCGCTACAACATCGACGGCAGCCTCGACACCACCTTCAGCGGCGGCACGGTGACCAGCGACTTCGGCGGCGGCTCCCACTCGGCCAACGCCGTGGCGATCCAGCCCTCCGACGGCAAGATCGTCGTGGCGGGCACCACCGAGGTGCTCGCCGAGGAGGGCGGAGGCTGCTGCTTCTTCTCCGTGGCCCGCTACAACACCAACGGCTCCCTGGACACGAGCTTCGGCAACGGCGGCCTCGTGCGCGTCGACGAGTTCGGCGGCTCCGCGGACGGCTCCGACATCGCCGTGCAGCCGGACGGCAAGATCATCGCCGCGGGCAAGCCCGGTGGCGACGGCTTCGCGCTCGTACGCCTCGACACCTTCGGGAACTTCGACCCGAGCCTCGGCGGTGACGGGACCGTGGTCGCGGGCTTCACGTCCACCTCGCCCCAGGGCGGCGGCGGCATCGCGCGGAGCATGGCCCTCCAGCCGGACGGCAAGATCGTCGCGGTCGGTTACGTCGGCAACACCGCCTTCGACATCGGCGTGGCCCGCTACAACAGCAACGGCACGCTCGACACGACCTTCAGCGGCGACGGCATGGTCACCGCCGACTTCGGCGGCACCGAGTTCGGCAACGCCGTCGCGGTGCAGCCCGACGGCAAGATCCTCGCCGCGGGCTCCGGCGGCCTCGGCTACGCCCTGCTCCGCTACAACGCCGACGGCACCCCCGACGCCGGATTCGGCACGGCCGGACGGACCTCGGTCGCCTCCCCGGGCGACGGCGGCCTCGCGTACGCGATGGCGCTCCAGCAGGACGGCAGGATCGTGCTCGCCGGCCGGGCCACCGACCCCAACAGCTCCGAGAGCAACGATTTCGGTCTGGTCCGCTTCCAGCCGAACGGCACCGTCGACACGGGCTTCGGCGGTGACGGCTTCGTGGTCACCGGCTTCAACGACTTCGACGAGGCCCGCGGGGTGCTCGTCCAGCCGGACGGCAAGATCGTCGCGG
>NZ_MWIG01000484.1:0-1231 GCF_002156145.1 Streptomyces sp. NRRL B-24572
ACGACAACGAGGAGGTCGCCGCCGACCTCAACGGCCTCGGCAAGGTCGCCGCCGCGCACCCCGAGTGGCTGGAGGGAGACTTCGCCGTCCTCCTCGAACCCTCCGACGGCCAGGTCGAGGGCGGCTGCCAGGGCACCCTGCGCGTCATCCTGCACACCGCCGGTGAGCGCGCCCACTCCGCGCGCGCGTGGATGGGCTCCAACGCGATCCACACCGCCGCCCCGATCCTCGACCGCCTCGCCGCCTACGAGCCGCGCAAGCCGGTCATCGACGGCCTCCAGTACCACGAGGGCCTCAACGCCGTACGGATCGAGGGCGGGGTCGCCACCAACGTCATCCCCGACGCCTGCGCCGTCACGGTCAACTACCGGTACGCCCCCGACCGCTCCCCGGCCGAGGCCCTGGCGTACGTCCGCGAGTTCTTCGAGGGCATCGACATCGCCGAGTTCGTCGTCGACGACGAGAGCCCCGGCGCCCTGCCCGGCCTGTCCCACCCCGCGGCCGAGGCCTTCATGAAGGCCGTCGGCGGCAGCGCCCAGCCCAAGTTCGGCTGGACCGACGTCGCCCGCTTCAGCGCCCTCGGCGTGCCCGCGGTGAACTACGGCCCCGGTGACCCCCTGTACGCGCACAAGCGCGACGAGCACGTCCACGTCGACCGGATCCACCACTGCGAGGCGCGGCTCCGCGACTGGCTGACCGCCCGTCTCCCGTAATTTCGGATTTCGTCACCCCTGTGGTCCTACGCTGACCCCACCAGAAGATCGTCGGTTCGACGGAGGGAGCAGGCCATGGGTATCCCCGAAGGGGAGGCGAAGCCGGAGGAGCAGCGGCTGGGACCGGTGCTCAGGCGCAGGGACCAGGTCCAGCCGGGCACCACGGACCAGCGGCTGCTCGACACCGAGGGCGACTCGGAATGGGTGCACACCGACCCCTGGCGGGTCATGCGCATCCAGTCCGAGTTCGTCGAGGGCTTCGGCGCCCTCGCCGAACTGCCGAGCGCGATCAGCGTCTTCGGCTCGGCCCGCACGAAGCCGGACTCGCCGGAGTACGAGGCGGGCGTACGGATCGGCCGGGCGCTCGTCGAGGCCGGGTTCGCGGTCATCACGGGCGGCGGCCCGGGCGCCATGGAGGCGGCCAACAAGGGGGCCAGGGAGGCCAAGGGGGTCTCGGTGGGCCTCGGCATCGAGCTCCCCTTCGAGCAGGGGCTCAACCCGCACGTCGACATCGGCGT
>NZ_MWIG01000485.1:0-945 GCF_002156145.1 Streptomyces sp. NRRL B-24572
GGGGCCGAAGTTCCCGTACGCCTGCCCCGACACCGTCGAGACCAGGTTCCGGTGCGACGACAAGATCGCCTTCGGCCGGCCCGTCGAACCCGACGTGAACATCAGACAGGCCACGTCATCAGCGCTCAGCTCCGTGCCGAGGTTCCCCCCGCTGAGGTCTTCCAGCTGCCGTGAGGAGCAAGAGGCCGTGTCCCAGGGCCCGTTCAGACGTGCAGCAAGACGCGGCTCGCTGACCAGAACGCTGATGCCGGCGTCGGTGGCCGCCGAGCGGAGCCGCTCGTCCGGGAAGTCCGGGTCCAGGAGCGTGTAACCCGCCCCCGTCTTGACGACCCCGATCACCGCCGCCGCGAACTCCACCCCGCGCTCAAGCAGCACACCCGCCATGTCGCCACGGCCCAGGCCGCGGGACCGCAGATGGTGGGCCCACCGGTTGGCCATCGCGTTCAGCTCCGCGTACGAGACTTCGCGGTCGCCGTCGAGCAGGGCCGTCCTCTCCGGCCGGCGGACGACCTGCTCCTCGAACCGCTCGACGAGCGTGGTCTCCACCGCGTCCGCCGCCGGTCCGGCCCACGGTCCGGTCAGCAGTTCGCGCTCCGCCTCCGACAGCACTTCCAGACCCGACAGCCGCAGACCCGGCTCGTCGAGGACCTGGACCAGCACCTCGCCGAGGACGGTCGCCATCCGCCGTACCGTGGCCTCGTCGAACAGCTCCGCCGCGAAGAGGACGGTCGCCCGCAGCTCCTTCTCGTCGTCGGAGCGGAGGAAGAACTCCAGGTCGAACTTGGCGGATCCGTTGGAGAACTTCTCCACCGGGCCCGTACGGACTCCGCTCAGCTCGAAGTCGGGGCCACCGTCGGTCTCCAGGCCCAGGCAGATCTGGAAGAGGGGGTGCCGCGCCAGGCTCCGGGTCGGGTTGACCGCTTCGAGGACGAGATCGAAGGGGAC
>NZ_MWIG01000486.1:0-9095 GCF_002156145.1 Streptomyces sp. NRRL B-24572
AATGCACGCACGGTCGGGTCGCTGAGCTTGTTCACGGGAACGGTCATGCCCCCACCCGTACACCCGCGGGGCGCCCGTCTCCGGGCGCCCCGGCCGTGAGGTCCCCCCGACAGCGGTCCGGAACCGTCAGGACCAGTCGCAGGCCTTGCCGTCGCCGTCGCGGTCGAGACCCGACCGTGCGTGCATTCGTCACGGCCCTCAACGCCAACGACGAGCAGGCCCTCTTCGAGGTGCTCACCCCCGACGCGACCATGTCCGACGACGGCTCCGACCGCGATCTGCGGGAGTGGCTCGACCGGGAGGTGTTCGTCTCGCGCGGGCACATGGACGTCGTGTCCGAGACGAATGACGGGCTCACCCTCGTCGCCGACTACCGCAACGACACCTGGGGCTCGATGCGTACCAAGTGGGTCTTCACCGTCGAGGGCGAGAAGGTCTCGCGGTTCGAGACCGGGCAGGCCTGACCCCCGCGTCGGCCGGGGGGCGCGCTACCCCCGGCCGATGTACGGCATCGCCGTCGCCATCACCGTCGCGAACTGCACGTTCGCCTCCAGCGGCAGCGCCGCCATGTGCACCACCGTCGCCGCCACGTCCGCCGCGTCCATCACCGGCTCCACCGCCAGCTGACCGTTGGCCTGGAGGATGCCGGTCTGCATGCGGGCCGTCATCTCCGTCGCCGCGTTGCCGATGTCGATCTGGCCGCAGGCGATCCGGTACGGGCGGCCGTCGAGCGACAGGGACTTCGTCAGGCCCGTCATCGCGTGCTTCGTCGCCGTGTACGCGATCGAGTGCGGGCGCGGCACGTGCGCCGAGATCGAGCCGTTGTTGATGATCCGGCCGCCCTGCGGTTCCTGCTCCTTCATGGCCCGGAAGGCCGCCTGGGCGCACAGGAACGCGCCCGTCAGGTTCACGTCGACCACCGCGCGCCAGGTCGCCGGGTCCAGGTCCTCGACGGGGACGCCGCCGCCCGCGAACGTACCGGCGTTGTTGAAGAGCAGGTCGACGCGGCCCCAGCGGTCCCGTACCCCCGTGAAGAGGGCGGTGACCTCTTCCTCGGACGTGACGTCCGTCGGGACGCCCAGGAAGTCGCCCGCCGGCAGGGCCGCCGCCGTCTCCTCCAGGGCCTCCGCCCTGCGGCCCGCCAGGGCCACCGACCAGCCGGCCGCCGCGAGGGCCAGCGCCACGCTCCGGCCGATGCCCGAACCGGCTCCCGTCACCACTGCGATGCTCATGGGCGCGCAGCGTACGCGAGACGCGTGCCCCATGAACTCATCCGTCCGACACGTGGATGTTCTGTACTCGACAATGTGAGGTCGTTCCCTGCCCCTCGAATGACGGACGGACAGCATCCGTCTGGGGAGGGGCACATGACCTACGCACGCCATTCCGAGGAACTCCGCGCCGCCGCACGCCACTTCGGCCGTCGGCGGTTCCTGACCGTCACCGGCGCCGCCGCCGCGCTCGCCTTCGCCACCCAGCTGCCCGCGGCCGGCGCCGCGGCCGCCGCCGAACTCGACGCCCGGCGTGTCACCGAGGACCCGTTCACCCTCGGCGTCGCCTCGGGCGACCCGCTCCCGAGCTCCGTACTGCTCTGGACGCGGCTCGCGCCCCGCCCCTTCGAGCCCGAGGGCGGACTGCCCGCCGAGCGGGTCTCCGTGCACTGGGAGCTCGCCCACGACGAGCGGTTCACCCGGATCGTCCGGCGCGGCCTGGCCGCCGCGCACCCGGAGTTCCGGCACGCCGTCCACGTCGAGGTCGAGCACCTCGACCCCGACCGCGTGTTCTTCTACCGCTTCCGCGTCGGCGACTGGGTCAGCCAGGTGGGGCGGACCCGTACGGCCCCGGCGCCCGAAGCCCGCAACAGTGCGCTCAAGCTCGCCGCCGTCTCCTGTCAGGCCTACCACGACGGGTACTTCACGGCCTACGGCCACCTCGCGCGGGAGGACGTCGACGTCGTCTTCCACCTCGGCGACTACCTGTACGAGTACGCCGTCAACGCCACCGGCGGCGCCCGCGCCTACACCGACCGCCGGCTGCCCGACCTGTTCAACCGGGAGACCCTCACCCTGGACGACTACCGGCTCCGCTACGCGCTCTACAAGTCCGACCCCGACCTGCGCGCCGCGCACGCCGCCCACCCCTTCGTCGTCACCTGGGACGACCACGAGACCGAGAACAACTACGCGGGCGACATCCCCGAGAACGACGTCCCGCCGGAGGAGTTCCTGCTCCGCCGCGCCGCCGCCTACCGCGCCTACTGGGAGCACCAGCCCCTGCGCCGCCCCCAGCAGCCCGAGGGCCCCGACATGAGGCTGTACCGGCGGCTGCGCTTCGGGCGGCTCGCCCAGTTCGACATCCTCGACACCCGCCAGTACCGCTCCGACCAGGCGTACGGGGACGGCTGGCAGGTCCCGGGGCCCGAGTCCGAGGACCCGGCGCGCACCCTGACCGGCGCCGCGCAGGAGCGCTGGCTGCTCGACGGCTGGCAGGCCTCCGACGCCCGCTGGAACGTGCTGCCGCAGCAGGTCGTCCTCTCCGAGCGCCGCGACCGCTCCACCGCCGGCTTCAAGCTGTCCATGGACTCCTGGGACGGCTACCCGGCCTCCCGGCAGCGGATCCTCGCCGGGGCGGAGGCCGCCGGCGTCGAGAACCTGATGGTGCTCACCGGTGACGTCCACGTCGGCTACGGACTCGACATCAAGGCCGACTTCCGCGACCCGGCCTCCCGGACCCTCGGCACCGAGATCGTCGCCACCTCGATCTCCAGCGGCAAGGACGGCGCCGACCGGCCTTCGAACTACGACAAGCTCATGGCGGCCAACCCGCACCTGCGGTTCTTCAACGGGCGGCGCGGCTACGTCACGGTCGCGCTCGGCGAGGAGAGCGCCCGTGCCGACTTCCGTACGGTGCCGTACGTGACCCGGCCGGGCGCCCCCGTCACCACCGCCGCCTCCTACGTCACGGAGGCGGGCGACCCGGGTCTCAAGCCCGCGTAGCCGCGAGCTCGGAGGGATAGCGGACGCCGATGCGGTCCCGCACCGCGTCGAGCGTCCGCATCACCGCCAGCGAACCGTCCAGGGGGACGAGCGGGGACTCCGTCTCGCCCGCCCGCAGGCAGCGCATCACCTCGGCGGCCTCGTGCCGGAAGGAGAGCGGGTCGTCCGTCGACACGAACTCCTCCGGCTCGTGGCCGTTGCGGCGCAGGGTGAACCGCTCGGGGAAGAAGAAGCCGCGCGGGACGTCGATCCGGCCCTCCGTGCCCGTCACCGAGGCCGTCAGCGGCGTGTCCGCCTCCAGCGAGCAGGACAGCAGCGCCGAGGCGCCCGAGTCCCAGCCCAGCAGCATGCCCGTGTTCAGGTCGACGCCCTCCGGCGAGATCCGCGCGTGCGCCTGGACCGCGGACGGCTCGCCGAGCAGCAGGTGCGCGAACGACACCGGGTACACGCCCAGGTCGAGCAGCGCCCCGCCGCCCACCGCAGGGTCCCGCAGCCGGTGGCCGGCGTCGAAGGGGCCCGCGAGCCCGAAGTCCGCCTGGACCGTGCGGACCTCGCCGATCGCCCCGCCGCGGACCAGTTCCGCGATCCGCCGGATCAGCGGGTTGCAGTACATCCACATGGCCTCCATGAGGAAGAGGCCGCGGTCCCGGGCGAGAGCCGTCAGTTCCTCCGCCTCGCGGGCGTTGAGTGTGAGAGCCTTCTCGCAGAGCACCGCCTTGCCCGCCTCCAGGGCGAGGCCGGCGGCCGTGCGGTGCGCGTGATGCGGAGTCGCCACGTACACCACGTCGACGGACTCGTCGGCGAAGAGCCCGGCCCACTCCCCGTACGCCCGCGGAATCCCGAACCGGTCCGCGAAGGCCTTCGCCGAGGCCTCCGTGCGGGACGCCACCGCGACCACCTCGGCGCCGTCGAGCGCCAGCAGGTCCTTGGTGAACCGCTCCGCTATCCCACCCGTCGCCAGGATTCCCCAGCGCACCGTCCTGTCCTTGTCCATCTCCACCCCACAGGTCTCGACCATCCCGGTCGAACTGAGAGCATAGGTAAGGATTCAACGAAATGGAGCAGTCGATGCCGGAGAGCGGCCAGAAAACAACACAGGGACACATAACCGAAACCACCCCGGTCGTCACCGCCGCTCGGCGGACGGGGCTCCTCGTCACCCTCGTCCTGGGCGGACTCACCGCCCTCCCCCCGCTCTCCATGGACATGTACCTCCCGGCGCTGCCGGAGGTCACCGGCGCGCTGAGGGCCCCCGCCGCCACCGTGCAGCTCACCCTCACCGCCTGCCTCGCCGGCATGGCCCTCGGCCAGCTCGTCGTCGGACCCATGAGCGACAAGTGGGGACGCCGGCGCCCGCTGCTCGTCGGCATGCTCGTGTACGTCCTCGCCACCGCCGTCTGCGCCCTCGCGCCCACCGCCGAACTGCTCATCGGCTTCCGGCTGCTCCAGGGCCTCGCCGGCGCCGCCGGCATCGTCATCGCCCGCGCCGTCGTCCGCGACCTCTACGACGGCGTCGAGATGGCCCGCTTCTTCTCCACCCTGATGCTGATCTCCGGCGTCGCCCCGATCATCGCCCCCCTCATCGGCGGCCAGATCCTGCGGCTCACCGACTGGCGGGGCGTCTTCCACGTCCTCACCGTGATCGGCGTCCTGCTCACCGTCGTCGTCTGGCGCTTCCTCCACGAGACGCTGCCCGCCGAGCGACGGCACGAGGGCGGGGTCGGGCAGGCCCTGCGCACCATGCGCGGGCTCCTCGCCGACCGGGTCTTCACCGGCTACATGCTGACCGGCGGCTTCACCTTCGCCGCCCTCTTCGCGTACATCAGCGCCTCCCCGTTCGTGGTGCAGGAGATCTACGGCGCCTCCCCGCAGACCTTCAGCCTGCTCTTCGGCCTCAACTCCGTCGGGCTCGTCGCCGTCGGCCAGATCAACGGCAAGCTCCTCGTCGGCCGCGTCAGCCTCGACAAGGTGCTCGGCTGGGGCCTCGGCACCGTCCTGCTCGCCGGCCTCGCGCTCCTCCTCATGACCACCGGCGTCCTCGGCGAGGTCGGTCTCGCCCCCATCGCCGCCGGACTCTTCGTCCTCATGTCCGCGATGAGCCTGGTCCTGCCCAACACCAACGCCCAGGCCCTGATGCGCACCCCGCACGCCGCCGGCTCCGCCTCCGCCCTCCTCGGCACCTCCTCCTTCCTCGTCGGCGCCGTCGCCTCCCCGCTCGTCGGCATCGCGGGCGAGCACACCGCCGTCCCGATGGCCGTCGTCCAGCTCGGCAGCGCCCTCCTCGCCCTCGCCTGCTTCCTGGGCCTGTGCCGCCCCTGGCGCACGACGGAGCGGGCCGATGCGCCCGCCTAGACTGTTTCGGTGAACGCCTCCGCTCCCTCCGCCGACTCCCTGCGCGCCGCCCTCGCCGCGCTCCTCGACGGGCTGCCGCCCAACCGGGCCGCGCAGGCCGTCGAGCGGCTGATCGCCAACTACCGGGGCACCACCCCGACGGACGCCCCCGTGCTGCGCGACCGCTCCGACGTCGCCGCGTACGCCGCGTACCGGATGCCGGCGACCTTCGAGGCGGTACGGGGCGCCCTGTACGCCCTGCGGGAGGCCGCGCCCGACTGGGAGCCGCGCAGCCACACCGACGTCGGCGGCGGCACGGGCGCGGCGAGCTGGGCCGTCGCCGAGGCCTGGGAGGACGCGCCGCCCCGCACCACCGTCCTGGACTGGGCGGAGCCCGCCCTCACGCTCGGCCGCGAGCTGGCGGCCGGGGTCTTCGACGCCGAGTGGCGGCGCGAGCGGATCGGCGCGGCGCTGAACCTGCCCGCATCCGACCTGGTCACCGTCTCGTACGTCCTCAAGGAGCTGACCGAGGCGGACAGGGCGGCGCTCGTCACCGAGGCGGCCCGCGCCGCGCAGGCCGTCGTGATCGTCGAGCCCGGCACCCCCGACGGCTACGAGCGGATCATCGCGGCCCGCACGCAGCTGATCGACGCCGGCTTCACCGTCGCCGCGCCCTGCCCGCACAGCGGGGCCTGCCCGATCGTGCCCGGCACGGACTGGTGCCACTTCTCCGCCCGGGTCAGCCGCTCCTCGCTGCACCGGAAGGTGAAGGGCGGTTCGCTGCCGTACGAGGACGAGAAGTACGCGTACGTCGTCGCCGTCCTCCCCCAAGCTCTCGGCTTCGCTCGAGCAGGGGGGACCCCCCTCCCAGTGACCCCGGCGACCTCCCGCATCACCCGCAGGCCGCAGATCCGCAAGGGCCAGGTGCTGCTCGAACTCTGCGGGCCCGAGGGCCTCGGCCGCGACACGGTCACCAAGCGGCACGGGCCCCTGTACAAGCAGGCCCGTGACGCGGAGTGGGGCGACGCCTGGCCGCCGGAGGACGAGGACTAGGGCCTGCCCGGCTCTAGGGCCGCAGCTCCTGGGTGCAGCACTTCACGCTGCCCCCGCCCTTGAGGAGTTCGCCCAGGTCCATGCCGACCGGTTCGAAGCCGCGGGCGCGGAGCGGGTCGAAGAGACCCACCGCGGCCTGCGGCAGCAGGACGTTCCGGCCGTCGCTGACCGCGTTGAGGCCGAGGGCGGCGGCGTCCGTCCCCGTCGCGATCAGGGCGTCCGGGAAGAGCCGGGCGAGCACCTTGCGGCTGCCGGGGGAGAAGGCGTCCGGGTAGTACATGACCTCGTCCCGGGCGTCGTCCAGGACGCACAGCGCCGTGTCCAGGTGGTAGTAGCGCGGGTCCACCAGCTCCAGGCCGATCACCGGGCGGCCGAAGAACTCCTGTGCCTCGTCGTGGGAGAGCGGGCTGGAGCGGAAGCCCCGGCCGGCGAGGATCCAGGAGGCGGTGACGGCGAAGTCGCCCTCGCCCTCGTTCACGTGCTCCGGGGACCGCACGGCGTCGTCCGGCCAACCGTTCCTGCGGAACCAGGACAGGTGGGCCTCGGCCTCGGCCGCGCGCTCCGGGTGGGCGAACTTCGCGCCGAGGACCCGGCCCTCGACGACCGTCGCGCCGTTCGCCGCGAAGACCATGTCCGGCAGCGCCGGGTCGGGCTCCAGGAGCTCCACGGTGTGGCCGAGCGAGCGGTAGCGGTCGCGCAGGTCCTCCCACTGGGCGAGGGCGAGCGGCAGGTCGACCGGTTTCGTGGGGTCCATCCAGGGGTTGATGGAGTACGTCACCGTGAAGTGCGTGGGTGGACACATCAGATAACGGCGGGGCGAGGACGTGCGCGGAGTGGTGCGCAATGAAGCCTCCTCACGGAGAACGGTCGGTGATCGGTTGACGACCGGAGGACCCCATGGTCCGCTCTCGGCGGGCTTCGCGCAGTGGACCGTTCGGGTGGTTCGGTCCTGTTCGAGTGGCGAGACGTCTCGTCTCGCCCGCTGCTAGATTGAAGCCATGTCCGAGACCAGGCCCGATTCCATGCCCGATCCCAAGTCCGCGCCCATGTCCGCGTCCAGGCCCGCCAAGGCCGCCCCCGACGCCTCCCGCCGCAGCGAGCGCTCCCGCCGCGCCATCTTCGACGCCGCCCTCGCCCTCGTCTCCGAGACCGGCTACGCGAAGACCACCATCGAGGGCATCGCCGCCCGCGCCGGCGTCGGCAAGCAGACCATCTACCGCTGGTGGCCCTCCAAGGCGGCCGTCCTCCTCGACGCCTTCCTCGACCTCGCCGCCCGCGCCGGCGAAACGTCTCGGGGGAAAGACGCCCACGGCGGGGAAGGGGGCAGTGAGATCCCCGACACCGGGGACCTCGCCGCCGACCTCAAGCACGTCCTGCGCGCCACCGTCGACGAGCTGAACGACCCCGCCTTCGACACCCCCACCCGCGCCCTCGCCGCCGAGGGGATCGTCGACCCCGAGCTCGGCGCCCGCTTCACCGAGGCCCTGCTCGAACCCCAGCTCCGGTACTACGTCCGCCGCGTCGAGGCCGCCCGGGCCAAGGGAGACATCGACCCGGCCGTCGACCCCCGCGTCGCCGTCGAACTGCTCGTCGGACCGCTCCACCACCGCTGGCTCCACCGCACCGGACCGCTCACCCACGCCTACGCCGACGCCCTCGTCGACCACGCCCTGCGCTGACTCGCCCCGCGCACCTGACCGACCCCGGTTCCGCACTCCGGTCACCCGGGGCGCAGGATGGTGGGACCATGGGCAGAGCCGAACGGGCGAGCATGAGGTGTGAGGGGATAGATGGGCGACGGCATCGGCCGCTACCGCGGCACGGAGAGCAAACTCGCACAGTGGCTGCGCAGGCGCCCCAAACGCACCGCGGCCGACGAGGAGAACGACCGCGAGAAGCTGCTCCTGGCCACCGCCGCCGCCGGGCTGCCCCTGGCCCCCGCCGCGTACCCCGTCGGCTACAGCTGTTCCTGTGAGCGGATCGGCTGTCCCACCCCCGCCCGGCACCCCGTCTCCTTCGCCTGGCAGACGCAGTCGACCACCGACCGCGCGCAGATCGAGCGCTGGGCGCGGAACGAGCCCGAGGCGAACTTCATCACCGCCACCGGCATGGTCCACGACGTCCTCGACGTGCCCCTCGCCGCCGGCCGCGCCGCCCTTGAGCGCCTCCTCGCCGAGGGCGTCGAGGTCGGGCCCGTCGCCGAGTCCGCCGACGTCGACACGGTCGGCGGGCGGATGCTCTTCTTCACCGCCACCCGCGGCACCCCCGAGGACGAGGACGAGTGGTGGCCGTGTGAGCTGGACTGCCACCCGGAGACGATGGACGAGCACCCGGGGCTGCGCTGGCACTGCCGCGGCAGCTACGTCCTCGTACCGCCGGCCCGGCTCCCCGGCGACGAGGACGCCCATCCGGTCGTCGCCTGGCTCCGTGGCCCCGAGCACCCGCTGCCCGACCCGCTGAACCTCCTGGAGGCCCTCCAGGACGCCTGCGCCCGCCACGCGGCCGAGCGCGAGGCGGGCGGGGGGCACACGGCCCACGAGATCGCCTGGCCGCTGACCCGCTAGGGCCTGCCCGGCCGCACCCGGCGACCCCGCGGACCCGCCGCACCCGGCGACCCTGCGGACCCGCCGTATTCAGCGACCCCGCGGACCCGCCGTGCCGTCGGCCGGGCCGACGGGGGAGGGGTTACGAACCCTCCGCGCCCACCACGCCCTG
>NZ_MWIG01000487.1:0-264 GCF_002156145.1 Streptomyces sp. NRRL B-24572
CGGTCAGCACCCGCTCCAGGCGCTGCCGGGCGGCGGGCCCGTCCTGGGCGCGCACCAGGCAGTGCACGGTGGCCCCGGTGTGCTCCAGGAGGGCGTCGAGCAGGAAGGCCCCGAGGAAGCCGGTGGCGCCGGTGAGGAGGACGTCCTTCTCGCCGCCGGGCCGTTCGTGGGCGGTGTAGCCGTGGATGCCGTCGCCGAGGTGGATGTCGGCGCGCATGGCCTCGACGGGGGCGGCGGGGATCTCGTCGCCCGCTCCGGCCTCGT
>NZ_MWIG01000487.1:315-11514 GCF_002156145.1 Streptomyces sp. NRRL B-24572
GCCGACCCGGTCGAGGCCGAGCAGCTCGCGCCAGGCGCGGGCGACCCTCGCCTCGGTGGCGGTGCGCGGGGCGACGTAGGCGGTGGCGGAGGCGGTGCGGACCGGCTCGGGGACGGGCAGGACCTTGCGGTCCACCTTGCCGTTGACGGTGAGCGGCAGGGCGTCGAGGACGACGACGGCCGTGGGCACCATGTAGGCGGGCAGGCGGTCGGCGAGGTGGTCGCGCAGCACGGCCGCCGTGTCCTGCGGGCTCTCTCCGGCGCGTGCGCCGGGCTCCAGGGTGGCGTAGCCGTACAGCCGCGTCTCGCCGTCCGCCCCCTGCTGGGGGACGACGACGGCGGCGTGCACGTCCTCGTGGTCGAGCAGGGCGGCCTCGACCTCGCCGGTCTCGATGCGGTAGCCGCGGATCTTGACCTGGTGGTCGGCCCGGCCGACGTACTCGAACTCGCCGCGGGGGGTGAGCCGGGCGAGGTCGCCGCTCTTGTAGAGGCGCTCGCCGGGCCGGTCGGAGAAGGGGTGGGGGACGAACCGGTCGGCGGTCTTCCGCGGGTCGCGGAAGTAGCAGCGCGCCAGGCCGGGGCCGCCGACGTACAGCTCTCCCGTGACGCCGATGGGTACGGGCTGGAGCAGGTCGTCGAGGGCGTACAGCTCCATGTCGGGCATGGGCCGGCCGATGGGGCTGCGCCGGTTGAGCCGTACGTCCTCGGCGGTCATCTCGCGGATGGTGACGTGGATGGTCTCCGTGATGCCGTACATGTTGACCAGGCGCGGGGACCGGTCGCCGTGCCGCTCGAACCAGCTCGCGAGGACGCCGGACTCCAGTGCCTCGCCGCCGAAGACGATGACGCGCAGCGGGAGGTCGTCCGGGTCGTGCCGGGCGTCGACGGCGGCGAAGTGGACGAAGGCGGAGGGGGTCTGGTTGAGGACGGTGACGCCCTCCTCGCGGACCATGGCGTAGTACGCCTCGGGGTCGCGGGCGGTCTCCTGCGGCACGACGACGAGCCGGCCGCCGTGCAGCAGGGCTCCCCACATCTCGACGACGGAGACGTCGAAGGCGTAGCTGTGGAGCATCGGCCAGACGTCGTTCTCGTCGAAGTCGTACGTGGAGGTGGCCTGCATGGCCGCGAACATCCGGGCCACCGTGGCGTGGGTGACCTGCACTCCCTTGGGCGTGCCGGTGGATCCCGAGGTGTAGATGATGTATGCGGTGTTGTCGGGCGCGAGCGGCGCCGGGTCCCGCGGGGGCACGGGGCGGGCCGGGTCGGGGAAGGGCTCCTCGGGCCGGTCGAGGACCAGGAGGTGGCCGTCGTACGCGGGCAGGGCCTCGCGCAGTGAGGCGTGGGTGATCAGGACGTGCGGGGTGGCGTCGCCGAGGATCCGGGCCAGCCGGGCCGTCGGGTAGAGCGGGTCCATGGGGACGTAGGCGCCGCCGGCCTTGAAGACGCCGAGGATGGCGACGGCGGTGTCGAGTCCGCGCTCCAGGAACAGGCCCACGAGCGACTCGCGGCCGACGCCCGCCGCGCGGAGCCGTACGGCCAGTGCCTCGGCCCTGCGGTCGAGTTCGGCGTAACCGAGGTGCTCGCCCTCGCAGCTGACGGCGACGGCGTCGGGCCGTTCGAGGGCGTGGCGCCGGAAGGTCTCGTGGAGGCATTCCCCGACGGGGAAGTCCTGCGTCCGGCGGCCGATGTCGAGGACCCGGCGCCGTTCGGTGCCGCTGAGCAGCGGCAGCCGGGAGAGGCGGGTGTCGGGGGCGGCGACGGCTCCTTCGAGCAGCACCAGGTAGCGGTCGAGCATGCGCTCGGCGGTGGTCCGGTCGAAGAGGTCGCTGTCGTACTCGAGGGTGGCGACCCAGCCGTCGGCGCGGCTGCCCAGGATGAGCTGGAGGTCGAAGCGGGAGGTGCCGTTGTGCGTCTCGACGGCCTCGGCGGTCAGGCCGGGCAGGTCGAGGGCGCTGGTGGTGGCGTTCTGGAGGACGAACATGGTCCGGAACAGCGGGGTGAGGTGGCTGCCCCGGTCGGGACGCAGGTCCTCGACGATCTTCTCGAACGGCAGGCCCTGGTGGGCGTAGGCGCCCAGGGCGCTCTTGCGGACGCGGCGCACCAGTTCGCCGAACTCCGGGTCGCCGGTGAGGTCGACGCGCACCGGGAGGGTGTTGACGAAGAGGCCGATCAGCTGCTCGGTGTCGACGTCGCCGCGGCCCGCGATCGGCGTGCCGACGATGATGTCGCTCTGGCCGGCGCAGCGCTGCAGCAGGGCGCCGTAGGACGCGAGCAGCACCATGTACGGGGTGACGCCGCGGCCGCGGGCGAGGGCGGCGACGGCTTCGACGAGCGGCTGCGGGATCTCGCGGCGGACGCGGGCGCCCCGGTAGCCGGGCTCCTCGGGGCGCGGCCGGTCGGTGGGGAGTTCCAGGGCCGGTATGTCGCCGGCGAGGCGCTCGCGCCAGTAGGCGAGGTCGGCGTCCATGGCTCCGTCGGCGAACCGCTGGTGCTGGCGGGCCGCGAACTCGGCGTACCGGACCGGCGGTTCGGGCAGCAGGTCGCCGTCCCCGGCGTCCCCGGCGCCTCCGGAGGCCAGGGCGGTGTAGGCCCGGTTGAACTCCCGGATGAGCACGTCGAGGGACCAGCCGTCGCACACCATGTGGTGCACGGTCAGGGCGAGGACGTGCTCCTCGTCGGCGAGCCTGGCCAGGCCGATCCGCAGCAGCGGCGGCCGGTCGAGGGCGAACGGAGCGGTCGCCTGTGCGGTCAGCCAGTCGGCGAGCTGCTTCGCGCCGTCGGTGTCCGTGCCTTCGGCGGCCGTGTCCGCGTCGCGGCGGAAGTCGACGTGCTCGACGGCGGGTTCCGCGTCCTCGGGGGCCAGGACGGCCTGCCCGGGGGTGCCGCGATGGACGCCGAACGCGGCGCGGAGCGTGTCGTGGCGGCGTACGACCGCGCGGAAGGCGCCCTCGACGGCCTCGGTGTCGAGGGGGCCGGTCAGCCGCACGGCCAGGGGGATGTTCTGAAGGGCGGTGCCCGGCACGAGTTCTTCCATGAACCACATGCGCTGCTGTGCGAACGACAGCGGTTCGGTCGTCTGGATGGTCACTGCTCCACCGCCTCGGCAGGGTCGTCGGTCTGTGCGCGGACGGCGAGTTCGGCCATCCGCCGTACGGTCGGCTCGTCCAGGAAGTCCTCCAGGGGGAGTTCCACCCGGAAGAGCCGGTTGGCCCGGGAGACGAGCTGGGAGGCGTTGAGCGAGTCACCGCCGAGCATGAACAGGTCGTCGTCGGGGCCGATGTCCGCGATGCCGAGCAGCTCCCGCCAGATCGCGGTGATCCGCTCGACGGGCCCGGCGTCGGCGGACGCCTCGGGCGCCGGTGCCGCGGCGGGCACGGCGTGCGCACCGGACAGGGCGTCGGTCACGGCGTCGGTCGCGGTCTCCGGAGCCGGAGCCGGGCTCGTCTCCGTGGACGTCGCCGGTGTCGGTGCCGGTGCCGCCGTCGGCGCCGGGGTCCGCCGCGCGTCGATCCAGTGGCGGCGACGCTCCATCGGGTGTCCCGGCAGCGGTACGGCCCTTGCCCCGTCGGCCCGGGGGAGGTCGACGTCGACGCCGCGCGTCCACGCCTGCCCCAGGGCCTGGAGGAGATGGCGCCGGTCCGAGCCGTTCTGCCGGGCGCCGCGCACGGTGCTGACCGGCCGCAGGCCGGCTCCCGCCACCTGGGCGGCGAACCGTCCCAGGGCGCGTCCGGGGCCGAGTTCGAGGAGGACCGCGTCCGGGACGGCGGCGAGGAGTTCGGCGACGCCGTCGGCGAACCGCACGGCGGCACGCGCCTGGCCCGCCCAGTAGTGCGGGTCCGTCGCCTCGGCGTCCGTGATCCACGTGCCGCTGACGTTGGACACGAAGGGGATGCGGGGGACGTGCAGCGGCACCCGGGCGACCTCGGCCGCGAACGGCTCCACCATCGGGTCGAGCATCGCGGAGTGGAAGGCGTGCGAGGTGACGAGGCGCTTCGCGGCCACACCGCGGGCGGTGAGCTCGGACTCGACCCGGGCCACGGCCGCCTCGGTGCCGGAGAGCACGAGCCGCTGCGGCGCGTTGAGCGCGGCGATGCCGAGCTCGGGCCCGGTCAGGGCGCGTGCCTCGTCCTCCGTCAGCTCCACGGCGAGCATCGCGCCGCGCGGCCGCTCGCCCATCAGGCGCCCGCGGACGGCGACCAGACGGACGGCGTCCTCCAGGGTGAAGACGCCGGCCAGGCAGGCCGCGGTCCACTCCCCCAGGCTGTGGCCGAGCAGCGCCGCGGGGTGCACTCCGTGGCTCTGCCACCAGCGCGCGAGGGCGTACTCGACGGCGAACAGCGCGGGCTGGGCGAGCCGGGTGTCGACCAGCGGGTCGTCGGCCCCGGGGGCCGCCGGTTCGCTCAGCAGGCCGCGCAGGTCGATCCCGGTGTGCGGGGCGAGCAGTGCGGCGACCTCGTCGATGTGGCGTGCGAACTCGGGCTCGCTGCGGAGGAGTTCGGCCGTCATCCCCTGGTACTGGGTGCCCTGGCCGGGGAAGAGGAAGGCGGCCGGGGCGTCGCCCGGGGCGTGCTCGGCGGCGGCCTTCCGCAGGGCGGCGGCGGCCTCGGCAGGCATGGCGGCGACCACGGCGGCCCGGTGCGGGAAGCGCCTGCGCCGGTGGGCGAGGGTGTGCGCGATGTCCGGCAGCTGTCCTGCGGGGGCGGTCTCGACGGCCTCGGCGAGCCAGCCGGTCGATGCCGTCAGGGCGTCCGGGGTGCGGGCGGAGACCGTGAAGAGGAGGTCCCCGCCTTCTGCCGGTGCGGGACTCGGGGCGGCAGGGGCCTGCTCCAGGACGACGTGGGCGTTGGTGCCGCCGACGCCGAAGGAGCTGACGCCCGCCCTGCGGGGTCCGTCGCCGGTGGGCCAGGGGCGCAGGCGGTCGTTGACGGCGAACGGCGACTTCTCGTCCGTACGCGGGTTCCGCCTGCGGTAGTGCAGGCTCGGGGGCAGCTGCCCCTCGCGTACGGCGAGCACCGTCTTGATCAGTCCGATGACCCCGGACGCGGCGTTGAGGTGGCCGATGTTGGTCTTGACCGAGCCGATCGGCACGGAGCCGGGGGCCAGGCCCTCGGCGCCGAACACCTCGTCGAGGGCGGCGAGTTCCACCGGGTCGCCGACGGCGGTGCCGGTGCCGTGCGCCTCCACGTAGCCGATCGTCGCGGGGCTGACGTCGGCGGCGAAGTAGGCGTCGTGGAGGACCTGCACCTGGCCGTCGACGCTCGGCGCGGTGTAGCCGGTCTTGCGCGCGCCGTCGTTGTTGACGGCGGCTCCGAGGATCACGGCGTGGACGCGGTCGCCGTCGGCGAGGGCGTCCGAGAGCCGCTTCAGCGCGACGACGCCGACTCCGCTGCCGAAGACGGTGCCGGCGGCGTCCGCGTCGAAGGCGCGGCAGTAGCCGTCGGGCGACTGGATGCCCCCGGTCTCGTACACATAGCCCCGGTCCTGGGGGAGCTTGAGGGACGCGCCGCCGGCCAGCGCCATGTCGCACTGGTAGTCGAGCAGGGCCCGGGCGGCCTCGGCGACCGCGACGAGCGAGGTCGAGCAGGCCGTCTGCACGGTCACGGCGGGGCCGGTCAGGCCGAGGCGGTGCGCGACCCGGCTGGTCAGGTAGTCCTTGTCGTTGCCGTGCAGGAGGGCCGCCGGGTACTCGCCGAGCAGCCGCTCCTGGTCGAGGCTCGGCAGGACGTTGAGCACCAGGTACGTGTTGAACGAGGTGCCGCCCCACACGCCGATCCGGCCCCGGACGCGCTGCGGGTCGCACCCGGCGTCCTCCAGGGCGGTCCAGCACTGCTCAAGGAAGAGCCGCTGCTGGGGGTCGGCCAGTTCCGCCTCGCGCGGGGTCATGCCGAAGAAGGCGGCGTCGAAGTCCTCGGCGCCCTTCACCCGGGCGACGGCCGGCACATAGCCGTCGGGCGCGTCGGCGGGCGGGTCGAGGCGCTCGACCGATTCGACTCCCCGTACCAGGTTGTCCCAGAATCCTTCGGCGTCGTCGGCGCCGGGCACCCGGCAGGCCAGTCCCACGACGGCGATCCGCTCCGGCTCGTCCGTCTCGGCGTCCGGCCGTTCCACAAGCTCAGACATCCCCCTGTCCCCTTCTCATCCGGCGCCGCCGGTCGGCGGCCCGTCTGGCGCGCTGGGCCGCTTCGTCGCGTACGGCCTGGTCGTTCGTGTGTGCCGCGGTCCCGCCCGCTTCGGCCCCGCCTCCGGCGAGGCGGTCCAGATGGCGGGCCAGCGCGGCGACGGTCGGGTGCCGGAGCAGGTCGACCACCGGTACGTCGAGGGAGAACTCCTCCCGCAGGCGGGTCTGCAGCGGCACCAGCTGGAGCGAGTGGCCGCCGCGGCCGAAGAAGGTGTCGTCCCGTCCGAGGTCCTCGACGTCCAGGAGTTCCCGCCACAGGCCGCGGACGCGTTCCTCGGTGCGGGTGACCGGGGTGCGGGTCGTGCCGGCCCGCTCGGCGGCGCGCCGCCGGGCCCGCAGCCCGGCCACGTCGACCTTGCCGTTGGCGGTCAGCGGGAAGGCGTCGACCACTTCGAGGACGCCCGGCACCATCGCGGCGGGCAGCCGCGTGAGCAGGTGCGTCCGCAGCGCGTCGGCGTCCGCCGGTGTGTCCGCGGCGGCCTGCACGGTGACCCAGGCCGCGAGCGACAGCTCTCCGGTGGTGTCGGACACCGGTGCCACCACGGCCGCGGTGACCGAGGGGTGGCCGCGCAGGCAGTGCTCCACGCCGGCGAGGTCGACGCGGTGGCCGCGCACCTTCACCTGGCGGTCGGCGCGGCCCGCGAAGACGACGGTGCCGTCCTCCCGGTGGCGGCCGAGGTCACCGGTGAAGTAGAGGCGTTCGCCGTGGCGGCCCGCCGGGTCGGCGGTGAACCGGGCCGAGGCGTCGGTGCCGAGGTAGCCCTCGGCGAGGTACGGGGTGCGGACGACGATCTCGCCCAGCTCGCCGACCGCCGCGGGGAACCGGCCGCGCATCACCAGGAGTTGGGCCCCGTCGATGCCCGTTCCCAGCGGCACGGCCTCGTCGGGGGCGGTCTCCCCCACCGGGTGCCAGGCCGGGGCCTGCGGCGTCTCGGTGGCGCCGTAGAAGTTGACCAGCCGGACGCCCGGCGCCAGGCGGCGCAGGGTGGCGGCCTCCCGGCCGGTGAGCACGTCGCCGCCGAAGAAGGCCAGTCGCAGCGACGGCAGGGAGCCGTCGGGGAGGCCGGCGAGGAAGCGCGCCATCGGCGGGGTGAGGTGCAGGACGGTGATCTCCTCGGCGGCCAGCCAGGCGGCGAAGGCCTCCGGGGTCGCCCGGTCCTCCTCGTCCGGTACGTGCAGCCGGGCGCCGATCGACAGCGGGACGAACAGGTCGCGCAGCAGCGGGTCGTGGCCGAGGCCCGAGGTGAGCGCGAACCGGTCGGCAGCGCTCACGTCGAAGGTGCGGGTGTACCAGTCGACGAAGTGGGCGAGCGGGGCGTGGCTCGCCACGACTCCCTTGGGGGCGCCGGTGGTTCCCGAGGTGAAGGCGATGTACGCGGTGTCGGCCGGGAGCGCGGGCACGCGTGCCGGCGCCGGGTGCGGCGTCCCGGTGGCGGTGGTGGTGGCCGTGGTGACGAGGGCGGGCGGCGGGCCGAGGACCTCGGGCTCTCCCGCCCGCGTCTCCAGCCAGGCCTTCGCGCCGATGAGCCGTGCGCACTGCTCCCGCCGCTCCACGGGGTGGGTGCGGTCGAGGACGGAGAAGGCGGCTCCGGAGCGGAGCGCGGCCAGGACGGCGACCACCAGGGCGGGGCTCCGCTCGGCGTGCACGGCCACGACGTCGCCCCGGCCCGTCCCCGCGGCGTGCAGTTCGGCGGCGAGGGAGTCGACGGCGCCGGCGAGTTCGCCGTACGTCAGCTCCGTGCCCCGGTGTCGGAGGGCGACGGTGCCGGGCCGTGCGGCGGCCGTGGCGGCGAACCGCTCGTGCACCGCGGCCGTCCACGGCGCCGGCGGCAGCGGCCGGCCGGGGTCGGGCAGCGTGGCCGGCCGGGGCGGGACCAGTTCGCCCAGGGGGCGTTCGGGCTCGGCCACGACGGCGGCGAGCAGCGCCTCGAACTGGTCGAGGAAGGCCGTGACGGTCCGGGCCTCGAAGAGCGAGGCGTCGTGGACCAGGTCGAGGCCGAGCGAGCCGTCGGCCGCGGGCTGGACGTACAGCGTCAGGTCGAAGCGGGCGCTGAGGTCCTCGGTGCCGACGAGCCGGGTGCGTACGCCGGGGATCGGCGGGTGGGAGTCGTCCAGGTTGAGCATGTTGAACAGCACCTGGAAGACGGGGGTGCGGGTGAGGTCCCGGTCCGGGGCGAGCCGGTCGACGATCCGCTCGAAGGGCACTCCCTGGTGGGCGTCGGCGTCCAGGGCGTTGGTCCTGACGCGGCGCAGCAGCTCGCGGAAGGCGGGGCCGCCGGAGGTGTCGGTGCGGACGGCGACGGTGTTCACGTACAGGCCGACGCTGTGCTCCAGGTCCTTGCGGGCCCGGCCGGCGACGGGCATGCCGACGACGACGTCGTCCTGGCCGGACCAGCGCGACAGGAGGGCGTTGTACGCGGTGAGCAGCGCCATGGAGAGCGAGGCGTTCTCCTCGCCCGCGAGGCTCCGCAGGCGCTCGGCCAGGTCGGCGGCGACCGTGCGCCGCTCCCGGGCCGCGGGCCGGTCCTGCCGGTCCCGGCGCGGGCGGTCGGTGGGCAGGTCGAGGGCGGCGGGGGCGCCGGCCAGCACCTCGGTCCAGTGCGCGAGTTCGGCCTCCCCGGCGGCGCCGTTCTGGTGCCGCGTCTGCATCCCGGCGAAGTCCGCGTACTGCACGACCGGGTCGGTGAGCACGGCGGAGGCGTCCCGCTCGCCCTGCACGAAGGCCGTGTACAGGGCCGCCAGTTCGCGGACGACGAGGCGCATCGACCAGCCGTCGGCGGCGATGTGGTGCACGGAGAGCTGCACCACGTACCGGTCCTCGGCCAGCTTGATCAGCTGGGTGTGGAGCGGGGAGCGGGTGAGGTCGAAGGGCCGCCGGTTGAAGGATGCGGTGTGCTCCTTCCGCGCGGCCTCCCGGGCGTCGGCGGGGAGCCCGGAGAGGTCGGTCTCGGGCAGGATCCCGTCGGGCAGGCCCTCGGTGACGACCTGGCGCGGCTCGCCCGACACGGCGACGTACACGGTCCGCAGCGCCTCGTGGCGGGCGACGACCTCGGTCAGCGCCGCGCGCAGGGCGTCGGGGTCCACGGGTCCTTCGAGGTGGAGCTCGCCGGCGATGCGGTACGCGAGGCCACCCGGTGCGAGCTGCTCGACGAACCACATCCGCTGCTGGGCGGAGGAGAGGGGCAGTCCCTCCGGTCCGCGCTCGAGGCGCGGGATCGGTTCGGTCCTGGCAACCGGGTCGGTCACGGCCCGGCCGGCGTCGGCGAGCTCGTCGATGCGTGCGGCGACGTCCCGCAGGACGGGGGCGTCGAAGAGCTCGCGCAGCGGGAGTTCGACGCCGGTGGCCTCGTGGAGGCGGGAGGCCGCCTGGATGGCGAGCAGGGAGTGGCCGCCCAGTTCGAAGAAGTTGGCGTCGGCGGCGATCCGCTCGGCGCCGAGGAGCTCGCTCCACACCTCCGCGACGGTCTTCTCGCTGGGCGTGGTGGGCGGCAGCGCTCCCGGGGCGCCGTCGTCCGGCAGGTCCTCCGGGGCGGGGAGCAGGGCCCGGTCCACCTTGCCGTTGGGGTTCAGCGGGAAGGCGTCCATGACGAACAGGTGGGAGGGGATCATCGCGGAGGTGAGGCGCTCGGCCAGGTGGGAGCGGAGCGCGCCGACCGTGGGGGGCTCCTGCGCGGTCGCCTCCTTCAGCACGTATCCGGCGAGGATCAGCCGGCCGTCGCGGCCGGGCCGGGCCATGACGACCGCCTCCCGGACGCCGGGGTGCGCTTCGAGGGCGTCCTGCACCTCGGCCGGTTCGATGCGTACGCCGCGGATCTTGACCTGGTGGTCGGCCCGGCCCAGGTAGTGCAGGGTGCCGTGGCGGTCGAAGCGGACGCGGTCGCCGGTGCGGTAGACGCGGGCCCCGGGGACGTCCGAGAAGGGGTGCGGGACGTAGCGGTCGGCGGTCAGGTCGGGCCGGTTCTGGTAGCCGCGGGTGACGCCGGTGCCGCCGAGGTACAGCTCGCCGACGACGCCGGGCGGTACGGGGCGCAGGTCCGCGTCGAGGACGTACAGCTCGGTGCCGGGCAGGGCGCGGCCGATCGGCGGGAGGGTGCCGTCGGGGACGCAGACCTCGGTGGTGCAGAAGACCGTGATCTCGGTCGGGCCGTAGGCGTTGACGATGCGCCGCCCCGGTGACCAGGTCCGGACGAGTTCGGCCGAGACGGCCTCGCCGACCGAGGTGAGTTCGGTGACGGTCGGCAGGTCGGCCGGGTCCATCGTGGCGAGGACGGACGGGGTGGCGCTGAGCGTGGTGACGCGTTCGCGCCGGATGGTGTCGACGAGCGGCGGGCCCGGGCGGAGCTCCTCGCGCGGGGCGACCACCAGGGTGCCTCCGGTGGTGAGCGCCATCATCCATTCCCAGGTGCTGACGTCGAAGCTGATGGAGGCGTTCTGCAGGACGCGCCGGCCGGGCCGCGGCGGCATCGACTCGCGGTGCGCCAGGTCGAAGTCGACGAGGCCCGCGTGCTCGACCATCACGCCCTTGGGGCGGCCGGTCGACCCGGAGGTGTAGATGACGTACGCGAGGCGGCCGCCGTCGGGCTCGGGGAGCGCGGGGGCGGGCACGGGCGGCTCGTGCTCGTCGTCGAGATAAAGGACCGGCACGTCCACCGCCGGCAGCCTGCCGAGCACCGAGCGCTGGGCGAGGAGCAGGGCCACCGAGGAGTCCTCGATCATGTACTCCAGGCGCTTGACCGGGTACGTCGGGTCGAGGGGGATGTACGCTCCGCCCGCCATCAGGACGGCGAGGAGGCCGACGAAGAGCCGGGGGGTGCCGTCGCCGGTGAGGCCGACCTTGGTCTCCGGGCCGACGCCGTGGGCGCGCAGGACGAGCGCCAGCGCCTCGGCCCGCTCCACCAGTTCGCGGTACGTGAGCCGCTCGTCGCCGCTCTCGACGGCGGGGGCGTCCGGGGTGCGGGCGGCCTGGGCGAGGACCAGTTCGTGGACGCCCCGGTGGGCCAGGGCGGCCGGGTCGCCGGGGCG
>NZ_MWIG01000488.1:0-1652 GCF_002156145.1 Streptomyces sp. NRRL B-24572
CCCCGGACTGCTCGCGGCCACCACCGTCAACGTCTCCGGGGACGCAGGCCCCGACGATCGCGGGCCGGCCATCACCCTCGCCGAGGTCGAAGAATTCCTCACCGAAGCAGGCCTCGACGCGATCGTCATGGACGGCGGCGTCTGCCCGGCAGCCAACCACCTCACCATCGTCGACTGCGTCGGCGACCAGACCCGCCTCGTCCGCGCCGGACTCGTCCACCCGCGGGCCATCGCCTCCGCCATAGGCCGGACCCTGCCCACTGCCTGACCGAACGATCTAACGGGCGCCCCCCATCCAGCGAGGCGCCCTGCATCAACGAGCGCACCGATTTATGAGGCCGACCTCGGTGACCCAGCAGACCGGCATCACCAAGTTCCTCGCCAGCGATGACGACGTAAAACGCGCGCTGGGCCTGTCGAGGGAAGTCGCCGAGGCATTCGGGTGGCCCGGCAACCGAGGCCGTCATCGAGACGACAGTTCGCACGTTGCTGTGGGCGCACAGGTCCTTCGAGAAAGAGGAGACAGCGGCTATGATCCTTTTCCAAACTTTGCGACGCCATATCGCCACTCTTGGAACCGGCGCGGCACTGGGCACCGCACTTCTGGTCGGCACGGGGGCGACCCCCGCCTACGCGTTCCCGCAGCTGGACGTCACGAAGACACACGTAGGCACCTTTACCCGCGGTGGACAAGGCGTCTACCGGGTGACGGTCACCAACACCGGTGACCAGCCGACGGGGTTTAGAGGTCCTAACAGAAGCCGTTGATGGTGTGACTGTCGGCCTGGATGCTCGTTGGTCCGTTCGTGGCGAAGAGGAACTCTCGGCCGTGGGTCGTTTCGGACGAACTGTGGTTGCTGATAGAGCCGTTGCTGCCGGTTGCGGCGCCGAAGCTGGTGGCGGGGCGGCCGCGGATTCCTGACCGGCAGGCTCTGTGCGGAATCCTGTTCGTGCTCCACACCGGCATCCAGTGGGAGTACCTGCCCCAGGAGCTCGGCTTCGGCTCCGGCATGACGTGCTGGCGGCGGCTCGCCGCCTGGAACGAGGCCGGCGTCTGGGACCGGCTCCATGCCGTCCTGCTGACGAGGCTGCGGTCGGCCAAGCAGCTGGACTGGTCGAGGGCGGTGATCGACTCCAGCCATGTCCGGGCCGCCCGCAGGGGCCCAAAAGCGGACCCAGCCCGGTCGACCGAGCGCGTCCGGGCAGCAAGCACCACGTCCTCGTCGACGGACAGGGCATCCCACTCGCGGTGTCGCTGACCGGCGGAAACCGCAACGACGTCACCCAGCTGCTGCCCCTGCTCGCGAAGATCCCGTCCGTGGCCGGCCTGGTCGGACGGCCCAGGCGACGACCGGACTTGCTCCTGGCGGACCGGGGCTACGGCCACGACAAGTACCGCCGCCTCGTCTGGGCCCAGGGCATCAAACCAGTCATCGCCCGCCGCGGTGTCCCGCACGGCTCAGGTCTCGGCATCCATCGTTGGGTCGTCGAGCGAACGATCGCCTGGCTGCACGGTTTCCGGCGTTTACGCGTCCGTTGGGAACGACGTGACGACATCCACGAAGCCTTCCTCGGCCTCGCCACCTGCCTCATCACCCACCGACACGTTCAACGCCTTTGTTAGGACCTCTTAGACGTCGTCTCATTTGGCA
>NZ_MWIG01000489.1:0-5720 GCF_002156145.1 Streptomyces sp. NRRL B-24572
GCCCCAACGCCCGCCCCCAGCAGCCCCCTTCGACTGATCCCGCTGATCCCGCGCATGACATCCCCATTCGCGCTGACGTATGACCTAAACGTCATCCAAACCGACAATGAGTGAGATGCCGGGAGGAACACGGAGGTTCCGGAAAATCGCACAAAAATTTTGGGCGACCGGATGACATGAACATCATCCGATCGCCCTGAACTGTGACTGCTCGATACCGCGCTGTCCAGTGGGAACGTGCGGGTTCGCGCGACGGTGCTACGCCCTCCGGCTCGCGAGGGCTACGCCTTCCGGCTCGTGGGGGCTACACCCGTCCGGCTNNCGTCCGGCTCGCGGGGCTACGCCCCGAAGGCCTTCGACTTCCCCTTGACCGGCTTCGCGCCCGCGAGGAGGTGCGCCGGGACGAGGTCCCGGGCCGGCTCGCTGTACCCGACCGACACGATCTTGTCGCCCTTGTACGTGAACGAGGTCAGCGAGGCCAGCGTGCACTGCCGCCGCCGCGGGTCGTGCCACAGGCGCCGCTTCTCCACGAAGCTGCGGACGATCCAGATCGGCAGCTGGTGGCTGACGCAGACCGCCTCGTGCCCGCGGGCCGCGTCCTTCGCCGCGTCCAGCGCGCCCATCATCCGGACGACCTGCTCGACGTACGGCTCGCCCCAGGACGGCTGGAACGGGTTGGTGAGGTGCTTCCAGTTGGACGGCTTGCGCAGGGCCCCGTCGCCGACGCCGAAGGTCTTGCCCTCGAAGACGTTCTCCGCCTCGATCAGCCGCTCGTCGGTGGCCAGGTCAAGACCGTGGGTCTTGGCGATCGGCGACGCCGTCTCCTGCGCCCGCTCCAGCGGGGAGGCGACGACGTGGGTGATGTCCCGGTCGGCCAGGTGCTCGGCGACCCGGTCCGCCATCTGGCGGCCGAGCTCGGAGAGGTGGTAGCCGGCGCGGCGGCCGTACAGGACGCCGTCGGGGTTGTGCACCTCGCCGTGCCGCATCAGGTGGACGACGGTGATGTCGCTCATGCCTGCACCTCCGTGGCCTCCGCGGCGGCGCGGGCCGCGGCCGGCAGGGCGGCGGCGATCCGCTCGATCGCCCGCTCGTCGTGCGCGGTCGACACGAACCAGGACTCGAACGCGGACGGCGGCAGGTACACGCCGTCGGCCAGCATCGAGTGGAAGAAGGCGTTGAAGCGGAACGCCTCCTGCTTCTTCGCGTCGTCGTAGTTCCGCACCTCGTCCTCGGTGAAGAACACCGAGAACATGTTGGAGGCGGTCTGCAGCCGGTGCGCCACGCCCTCCTTGGCCAGCGCGCCCGTGACCAGGCCCTGGATCTCCTTCGAGACCGCGTCGACCTTGTCGTACGCGGCCTCGTCGAGCAGCCGCAGCTGCGCGAGGCCGGCGGCGGTCGCGACCGGGTTACCGGAGAGGGTGCCCGCCTGGTAGACCGGACCGGCCGGGGCGAGGTGCCCCATGACGTCCGCGCGGCCACCGAACGCGGCCGCCGGGAAGCCGCCGCCCATGACCTTGCCGAAGGTCATCAGGTCGGGCTTCACGCCGTCGACGCCGTACCAGCCGGCCCGGCTCGTGCGGAAACCGGTCATCACCTCGTCGGAGATGTACAGCGCGCCGTTCTCCCGGCACAGGTCCGCGAGGCCCTGGTTGAAGCCGGCCACCGGCGGGACGACGCCCATGTTGCCCGGCGAGGCCTCGGTGATCACACAGGCGATCTCGCCCGGGTGCGCGGCGAACGCCGCCCGCACCGCGTCCAGGTCGTTGTACGGCAGCACGATCGTGTCCCCGGCCTGGGCGCCGGTCACACCGGGCGTGTCCGGGAGGCCGAAGGTCGCCAGACCGGAACCGGCCGCGGCGAGCAGCGCGTCCACGTGGCCGTGGTAGCAGCCCGCGAACTTCACGACCTTGGCGCGCCCGGTGAACCCGCGGGCGAGCCGGATCGCGGACATGGTGGCCTCGGTGCCGGAGGAGACCAGCCGCACCTGCTCGACCGGCTCGATCCGCGCGACGATCTCCTCGCCGAGCGCGACCTCGCCCTCGCCGGGCGTGCCGAAGGAGGTACCGCGGGCCACGGCGGCCTGCACGGCGGCGGTGACCTCGGGGTGCGCGTGGCCGAGAATCATCGGCCCCCACGAGCAGACCAGGTCGACGTACTCACGACCGTCCGCGTCGGTGAGGTACGGACCGGTACCGGACACCATGAACCGGGGCGTTCCGCCCACGGCCCGGAAGGCACGCACCGGTGAGTTCACGCCGCCGGGCGTCACGAGGGAAGCGCGGTCGAAAAGCGTCTGTGAGACTGGGGCTTCGTATGAATACGGCACTGTGATCCTGACCTGCGAGAACGACTTCGGGCACGACATCGGGAACGGAGGGACGGCGGTGAGCATCCTCTGTATTACGCCGGGGCGCTTCCCCTCCGCGTCTGCGAAACTGGGGCGTCATAGAGATGGCTCACGGAATCCATGGTGTCAGAGGCCACGGCGTTCTTGCGGACAGGTGTTTCACCGTACGAACGCGGGGGAGGTCACTGACACGATGATCGGGTTGCGCGGCGGGGTCGTGTTGCCGAGAAAAAGCAGTCGGGTGGAGATATGCATCGCGGTGGCGGACCGGGCGAGGGGACGGACGACCTGGGTCCGGAGTCTGCCCGGCGGGGGAGGCACCGGCGCCGGCGGACGGAGGACCCGACCGCCGCGGAGGGCCGGCCGAGGCCGGAGCCCGCTGCGGAACCGCCCCCTGTCACCGGGGGCCGGAGCTTGGGGGTGACGTACAAGTACTTCGGCGCGCCCAACAGCGCCACGGCGGCCCAGGTCCCGATCTCGATGCGCCCCGAGGAGCTCGGCGGGGACGAGCTCGGCATGGGCGGCATGTTCACCAAGATCAAGCCCGAGACCATAGCGGCCATGGTCCTGACCGGCATCCAGGGCATGCCCCTGCACAAGGTGCCCCCGCTCGAACTGGTCGTGCTGCACCCCGACTACGCGGTGGTGAAGCTGCCGATGACCGTGGTCGACCCGCTGCGCGGGATCGGCGAGGAGTCGGTCGGCGCGGCCGCCTTCATCTGGTCGACGGTCCCGGACCGCGGCGGGCCGCGCGACGCCTTCGACGTCTACCAGCTCCTCCACGAGTGGCAGGACTTCTCGGTCCGCCTCCACGAGGCGGGACACCAGCCGTACTGCCTGGTCTGGCCGTGACACTCCTGCGGTGAGGGGTCCCGCCTACGGCGAGGGGGTCCTGGCGCGCTCGGCGGCCAGCTCACGGGCGGAGGCGAGCCGGTAGGGGACGTCGATGATCACGACGTTCTTCACGAACAGCAGACGGGTCTTGAGGCGCAGCGCGCTCTGGTTGTGCAGCGACCGCTCCCACCAGTGCCCCACCACGTACTCGGGGATGACCACCGAGATCACCGAATCCGGCGTCCGTTCGAGCGCGTCCCGGACGTGCCGCAGGACGGGCTGGACGATCGAGCGGTACGGGGAGCTGAGCACCCGCAGCGGTACGTCGATGCCGTGGGCCTCCCAGGCCGCGCGGAGCACCTCCGCCTCCGCCGGGTCCTCGGCGACGGTGACGGCGGTGAGCGAGTCGGGGCGCAGGGTCTTGGCGTACGACAGCGCGCGGAGGCTCGGGGTGTCGACGGAGGCCACGAGGACGAGGACGTGGTTCTCGGCGAGGGTGTGGGGCCGCGCCCCCGGGGCGACGGCGATCTCGGCGGCGACGGTGTCGTAGTGCCGGTGCACGGCCTTCATCCCGGCGTAGAGCACGGGCATCGCGATGACGACCAGCCAGGCGCCGTGGGTGAACTTGGTGATCAGGACGATGACGAGGACGACCGCCGTCAGGCAGGCGCCGAAGGCGTTGATCGCGAGGCGGCGGTGGATGCGGCGGCGGTCGGCGGGGGTGGTCCTGGCGGGGGCGGCGAGTTCTCGCCTCCAGTGCTTGACCATGCCGGCCTGGGAAAGGGTGAAGGAGACGAAGACGCCGATGATGTACAGCTGGATGAGGCGGGTCAGCTGCGCGTCGAAGGCCACGATCAGGGCGCCGGCGGCGAGCGCGAGGAGGACGATGCCGTTGGAGTAGACGAGCCGGTCGCCGCGGTGGACGAGCTGGCGGGGCGCGTACCGGTCCCGGCCGAGGACCGAGGCGAGCATCGGGAAGCCGTTGAAGGCGGTGTTGGCGGCGAGGATCAGGACGCCCGCGGTGACGGCCTGGAGCGCGTAGAAGAGGACGTGCCAGTCGCCGAAGGTGGCCCGGCCGATCTGGGCGAGCGCGGTGGACGTCGGGGTGCCGGGAGGCAGCCCCAGCTCCGTGGGGTCCTCCGCGACATGGACCTCGTAGACCATGGCGAGCACGGTGATCCCGAAGAACATGGTCGCCGAGAGCCCGCCCATGATCGCGAGCGTCATCGCCGCGTTGCGGCTCTTCGGCTTCGCGAAGGCCGGCACGCCGTTGCTGACGGCCTCGACACCGGTCAGCGCGGTGCAGCCGGAGGCGAAGGCCCGCAGGGCGAGCAGCACGAGCGCGATCCCCGAGTAGGTGGAGACGTTCTCCACGGGCAGGTCCGCGGACTCGGCGCGGATCGTCGTGCCGGTCGCCATCCGGGCGGCGGCCACGGCGAACATCAGGTAGACGACGGCGATGAAGGCGTACGTGGGGACGGCGAACCAGCGCCCCGACTCGCGCACCCCGCGCAGGTTCATCCAGGCGAGGAACGCGACGAAGAACACCGACATGGCCACGGCGTGCTCGTCGAGCGAGGGGGCGGCGGAGGTGATGGCGGCGACCCCGGAGACGACGGAGACGGCGACGGTCATCACGTAGTCGATGAGCAGCGCGGAGGCGGCGGTGAGCGCCGCCCGCCGCCCGAGGTTCTCGGCGGAGACGACATAGGCCCCGCCACCGCCCGGGTAGGCGTAGCAGGTCTGCCGGTAGGAGGCGACGACGACCAGGAGCAGGACGACGATGCCGATCGCCGCGTACCAGGCCAGATGGAGCACGGCGAGGCCGCCGAGGGCGAGGACGATCAGGATCTCCTCGGTGGCATAGGCGACGGAGGAGAGCGGGTCGCTGCAGAAGACGGGCAGGGCGATCCGCTTGGGCAGCAGGGTCTCGCCGAGCCGCCCGCTGTCCAACGGACGGCCGACGAGCAGGCGTTTCGCCGCATTTCCAGCTCTCATAAGTGCTGAAGTTAGGACGAATGGTATGTAATGCGCGGAAGCCGCGCCCTGAGGGAGCCGCACGCCCTGAGGAGCCCCGCACGAGGAAGGACCAGACGCGTGAGCGCAGTACGCATGACCGGTCGGCCCATGCAGATCGGCGAGGTCGCCGCACGGACCGAACTGCCCCTGCGGACCATCCGGCAGTACGAGGACAGCGGCCTGGTCGTACCGTCCGCGGCCTCTCCGGGCGGATTCCCCCTCTACACGGACGCGGACGTCTCCCGGCTGATGGTGGTCCGCCGGATGAAGCCGCTCGGTTTCACCCTCGACGAGACCCGCGAGCTCCTCACGGCCGTGGACCTGCTGTCCGCCGACCGCCCGGACACGGACACCGCCCTCGAACCGGACGAGCGGGCCGCCCTCGTCGCCCGCGTCCGCCGCTACGAGACGGCGGCGGCGGAGCGGGTCGCCGAGCTGCGGGCCCAGCTGGCCCGCGCGGAGGAGTTCGCGGACTCGCTCCGCACGAGCCTGGGCTAGGGCCTGTCCGGCCCTGGTCCGC
>NZ_MWIG01000049.1:0-5942 GCF_002156145.1 Streptomyces sp. NRRL B-24572
TCTCCAGCCAGTCGGCGACCCGCTGCTCCTCGTCCCGTACCTGCCCGAGCAGGCGCACCGCGCCGGACGTGTGCGCGGGCTGGTTGTAGAAGACCAGGTCGCCGTCGCCCCTGACCCGGCCGTCGGCGTCGAGCAGCAGGGCCGAGGCGTCGACCTCCGGCACCCCGTCGCCGGCGGCCCGCCGGACGACCGCGATCCGCCACACCTGCCCGGGGACCGGCAGGTTTCCCCCCTTGACGATCTTTGTCACGGCGCCATGCTGGCACGCGTCCCCAGGCGCCGCCCGGAAAAACCGGAACTAGAAGCCGAGCTTCCGCAGCTGCTTGGGATCCCGCTGCCAGTCCTTCGCGACCTTCACGTGGAGGTCGAGGAAGACCGGGGTGCCGAGGAGCGCCTCGATGTGCTTGCGGGACTTCATGCCGACCTCCTTGAGGCGGCTGCCCTTGGGGCCGATGATGATGCCCTTCTGGCTGGGGCGCTCGATGTACACGTTCGCGTGGATGTCGAGCAGCGGCCGGTCCGCCGGGCGGTTCTCGCGCGGGATCATCTCCTCGACGACCACCGCGATCGAGTGCGGCAGCTCGTCCCGTACGCCTTCGAGCGCGGCCTCGCGGATCAGCTCCGCGACCATGACCTGCTCCGGCTCGTCCGTGAGGTCGCCCTCCGGGTAGAGCGGCGGGGACTCCGGCAGGAGCGGGATGAGCAGGTCGGCGACGAGCTGGACCTGCTTGTTGCCGACGGCCGAGACCGGCACGATCTGCGCCCACTCGAAGCCCAGCTCCTTGCCGAGCTGGTCGATCGCGATCAGCTGCTCGGCGAGCGTCTTGGAGTCGACCAGGTCGGTCTTGGTGATGATCGCGACCTTGGGGGTCTTCTTGATCCCGGCGAGCTCCTTGGCGATGAAGCGGTCGCCGGGGCCGAGCTTCTGGTCGGCGGGCAGGCAGAAGCCGATCACGTCGACCTCGGCCCAGGTGGTGCGCACGACGTCGTTGAGCCGCTCGCCGAGGAGGGTGCGCGGCTTGTGGAGGCCGGGGGTGTCGACCAGGATCAGCTGCGCGTCCGGGCGGTGCACGATGCCGCGGACGGTGTGCCGGGTGGTCTGCGGCCGGTTCGAGGTGATGGCCACCTTCTGGCCGACCAGAGCGTTCGTGAGGGTGGACTTGCCCGCGTTGGGGCGGCCGACGAAGCAGGCGAAGCCGGCCCGGTGGACGGCTTCGGTTTCTTGGTTGCGAGCGCTCATGGGGGCCATTGTCCCCGATGAGCGCCCGCGTCACGCACTCAGTGCGGCCTCAGGCCTCGCCCGGGGTCCCGACCGGGGTCCCGACCGGCGCCCGGCGGCGCCGTATCCGCAGGCCGTAGAGCCCGGCCGCGCCGCCCGTGACGAGGACCGCGGCGGCGAGCCAGGGCAGGGCCAGGAAGGACACGGTGCCGCTCTCCTTCACGTCCTTCGCGGTGGCGGTGAGGGTGACGTCGCCCCAGTCGAGCTGCGGGGAGCCGGTCCAGCGCTCGGTGAGCCGGATCTTCTGCCGGGGCAGCAGCTCGGCGGGGACCCCGGCGAGGTCGCGGTCGAGGAGGGTGCGGCCGAAGAGGCCCCGGGCCTTCAGGACGACCTTGGGGTTGAGGGTGACGTTGCCCAGGTTGTGCAGGGTGTACGAGACGAGGGCGCTGCTCGTGCGGGTGCCGGGGACGAGCGGCCGGTCCTGGTCGAGGGCGACGTCCTCGACGGCGAGGGCGGGGACGGTCGGCCCGTTGACCCGGAGGTAGACGCGGGCGCCGACCGCGCGCTGCACGCCGACGGCGACGGAGCCCTTCGCGCCCGGGGCGATCCGCTCGTCGAGGGCGACGAGGGCCCCGGGGTGGTCGCCGGGGTCGGCGTCGGCGGGGACGGTCAGGGTGTAGGGGACGGTGACGGCGGAGCGGGCCGGGACGGTGATCCGGGTCCGCTCGGGCTTGATCCAGGCGCCGGCCCCGGTCTGCTTCTCCCGCTGGGTGCGGACGGCGAAGCCGCCGTCGCGGTCGGTGTTGTAGGCGTCGGCGCCGTACAGCCGGAAGGTGAGCGGGGCGGCGGTCTTGTTGGCGACGGTGACGCGGTCGGTGAGCGTGCTGCCGGGGTCGGCGGAGAGGTAGAAGTACGGGCGGCCGCCGAGCTTCGAGGCGGCCGGGTAGACGGCCCACTCGCCGTTCTCGGCGGCCTGGGCGCCCGGCGCGAGGCCGAGCAGCACGAGGAGCGTGCTCAGGAGGAGGACGTACGGCTTCGTGCGCACGGGTGCGGACCCCCGGGGTGCGGATCGGAGCGGGCCGGCCGGGTGCGCGCCCGGCCCGCGAGCGGTCAGGACAGGGTCAGCGTGAGCACGCCCGCGTACGAGCCGGGCGCGGTGAACGCCGGGACGTCGAGGGAGAGCTGCGCGTCGACGGTGAACTCGCCGCCCGTGAGGGTGCCGTTCGGGGTGGAGGCGAGGGTCGCGCCGCCGCTGCCGACCGGTCCCGCCGAGCCTGCGGCGCAGGCGCTGGGGCTGCCGGCCTTGGCGGTGCAGGCGGGGGTCCAGGACAGGTTCCCGGCGCCGATGGCGCCGCCGGGGCCGGTGAAGTCGGTGACCTTGCCGGTCAGGGACCAGCCGGCGGGGCCGCCGCGGAAGTCCTTGACGGTCACCGTCTGGAGCGCGCCGGTGGCCGCGCCGCCCGCGCCGAAGTCGACGGAGGACAGCTGGACGGCGTCCCCGGCCTGGGTCATGGACAGCTCACCGGGGGTGACGGCCGCCGTGATCGTCTGGCTGTTCGGCGGCGCCGGCACGATCACCTTGTACGCGACGGGGCCCGCGCCCTTCTCGGGATCCCACGCCGCGCCCTCGTACGCCACGATCCCGGTGGTCGCCGGGTCGTTGACCTTCAGGCGCGCGGCGAAGCCGCCCTCGCTGTCGGTCGTGACGGTCATCTTGTCGGCGGTCTCCGCCGCTCCGGCGCGGCCGGCGACGGTGACCTCGGTGAGCGGGGTGAACTTGGAGCCGGTGACGGTGACGCGGACGCCCGGGTCGCCGGAGGCGTTGTCGAGCTGGAGCGCGCGGGTGTTGGGGTTGGTGGCGGGGCTCGCGACGACCGTCTCGGAGACCGGGGCGGGCGGGTTGAGCACCGTACAGGGGGTGTCCAGCTCCATGAGGTAGCTGGTGTGGATGTTGTAGTCGCCGGGCGAGAGGGTGATCGAGCCGGCCTCGGTGGCGGTGAAGGTGCCCGTCATGGAGAAGGCGGGGAAGGAGCCCTTGCCGGGGACCGGCGGGTTCTTCTTGGGGCCGGTGACGGTGACCGTGCCGCTCTGGGCGCCGCCGAGGACCACCTTGCCGGTGGGCGTCATGATGTCGGCCGGGAGCGCGAGGTCGACGGGGTTGGACGCGGCGGGCTTGGTGACCGTGTAGGTGACGGTCACGGTCTCGCCGACCTTGGGGCTGGGCTTGTCCACCGTGATCTGGGCCGTGGTGGTGCCCTCGATGGGCGGGATGTTGGCGATCGGCGGCGGGACGCAGCGGGTCTGGAAGTCCACCGCCTGCGAGGTGGTCGCCGCGCCGGCCGGGGCGGCGAGCGCGCCGCCGGCGAACGCGAGGGCGGTGGCGCCGAGGACGGCGGTCCAGCGCCGTCTTCGGGCCGCCGCCCGGGATCGGGTGAGTGCCATGTGTGTGCCCCCTCCTGAGGGATGAGTGGGCGCCATTGACGGCTGCGGGCGGAGAGAAGTCAATGGAATCGAAATACACCGACTGATGACCCATCAGATACTGTCAAGATCGCGAGCTTGACGACGTTTCCGCAGGTCAAAGCCGTCTGAGCACGACAGAGACCGGTGTCACCCAGGGCGACACCGGTCCGAGTGGTACGGGCTCAGCTGAAGACGAACGGACCCGGCGACTGCGAGGTCACCGCGTCACAGTTCACCGTGACCCCGAAGATCACCATCTTGAGGGCGACCCCCGCGAAGTACGAGTTGAGGCTGTCGCCCGAGGCCACGGTCCCGCTCAGCGGACCCATGACGACGGACTGTCCGGCACTGAGCGCCGGGTTCTTCTTCCCGGTGAAGACCCGGGTGCCACCGCCGGCCTTGGCCATCGTGAGGGTGGAGCTGATCGTGTCGGCGCCGACCGAGACCGGCGTCGTGACGGCCGAGGTGATGGTGATCGTCGCGGCGGTGCCGCTCTGCGTGGCCGTGAGGGTGGCGGTGCCGCCGCCCCAGCTGCCACAGTCGTACGTCGCCGTGGCCGAGCCCGGCGACACGGCGCCGGCCGTCGGGGCGAAGGCGAGTCCGGCGGCGGCGAGCGCCCCCGTGAGGACCGCGACGGTCCCTAAGGTGCTTCTGCTTCTCATGGCGAGTTCGAACCCCTTCTGCTGCCTGACGCAGGGGTGCGGACACTGCGTGAACGATGGAGATCTGACGGTCCGTCGGACGAACCGCTGTCATTGACGCGCAGACGGCCGGGGAAGGCAAGAGAAGATGCGGTGATCCTTCACAAACACACAAAGCAGTGGGGGACCGGCACGCAACCGGTCCCCCACCGTCCTGTTCCCGCCGCTCGGCTCAGCCGGCGGTGACCGCCGTGCGCAGCTTCCCGTCCGGACCCGCGAGCAGCACCGGGGTGTCCGGCCCGCCCAGGTCCCGTACCGCCGCGCGGTCCTCGTCCGAGGCGGCCTCGGCGGTCGACACGACGGCCGCCGCCTCCAGGGACCGGGCCCCGCTGGCCACGGCCATCGCGACCGCGGTCCGCAGCGCGCTCAGCTTGAGCGACTCCAGCTCCACGGTGCCCGCCACATAGGTGCGGCCCGTCTCGTCGCGTACGGCCGCGCCCTCGGGCACGTCGTTACGGGCGCGGGCGCTCCGCGCCAGGGTGATGATCTTGAGGTCCTCGGCGCCGAGGTCGCCGTGCTCGCTGCTGAGTGTCATGCCCCGAGCATAGGTCGGAGCCCACGGCCACCCGGTCCTGGTCTCAGCCCGTGATCGGCTCCGGTCTCAGCCCGCGACCGGGTACATCGCCCCGCGCCGCCCCTCCGGGGACACCAGCCACTCCAGCTTCTCGGCCGTGTTCGCCTCCGGCATCGGGGTGTGCATCACGATGACCAGGTCCGGGCGGGCCGGGACCCTGAGCTGGGTGGCCTCGACGACCAGCGTGCCGACCAGCGGGTGCTCCATCTCCTTGCGGTTCTGGCCGCCCGGCAGGATGTCCCGCCGCTCCCACAGCTCCGCGAACTCCGGGCTCGCCTCCTTGGCCTCCTCGACCACCGCCTGGAAGCCCTCGTCGTCCGGGCACTCCGAGCAGGCCGAGCGGAACTGGGCGACGACCTTCGGCGCCAGCTCCTCCCAGCCCGTCGACCGCGATCGGTACAGCGGGTCCGTGAAGAACGCGATCAGGCAGTTCTGGGAGATCTCCGGCCGCATCCCGAGCACGATCGCCGCCGCGTCGTTGTACATGACGGTGTTCCAGTACTGGTCCATGATGTGCGCCGGGAACGGCATCCACGCGTCGATGAGCCGCTGCAGGCCGTGGCACATGTCCCGGTCCTCCGGGGCCAGTTCGAGCGCCGGCGGGTTCAGCGCCGCCAGGACGTACAGGTGGCGGCGCTCGGCCGGGCTCAGCCGCAGCACCCGCGCCACCGAGTCGAGGACCTGCGGGGAGACGGTGATGTCCCGGCCCTGCTCCAGCCACTGGTACCAGGAGACCCCGACGCCCGCGAGGACGGCGACCTCCTCGCGGCGCAGGCCCGGGGTGCGGCGGCGGGCACCGCCGTCCGGGAGTCCCGCCTCGGCCGGGCTGACCCGGGCCCGACGGCTCATCAGGAACTCGCGCAGTTCGCCGAGTCGGTGCTGCTTCGCGCTGGCGCTCTCGAGAGCGGTGGCCACGTGTGCTTCCTCCCCCTGGACGCATGGTGGATGCCGGTGGTGCCTGGTGGATGCCGGTGGTGCCTGGTGG
>NZ_MWIG01000490.1:0-1044 GCF_002156145.1 Streptomyces sp. NRRL B-24572
TCGTACTCGGTCTCCGCGAGGGCTCCCAGCAGCACCCCGCGCAGGAGCGGCAGGTCGAGCGCCTCCTCCCCGCGCACCAGCACCGGCGGGAGGTGTCCCGCGCGGGCCCAGCGCAGCGTACGGCTCTCCGGGTCGTAGACGCCGCAGACGGCGGTGGCCGTCACATGGGCGTGAGGTGCTGGGCGACGCTGCTGAGCCAGGCACAACAGCGTCGCCCACCACCTCACCGCCCATGTGACGGCCAGGCCGCGGAGGGCGTTGCGCAGCACCACCATGCCGGTGGCGGCCTCCACGCCGTGGCCGGCGACGTCCCCGACGCACAGGAGCACCTTCTTGGACGGCAGCACGACCGCGTCGTACCAGTCGCCGCCGACCAGGGACTCGGACTCCGCGGGCCGGTAGCGCACGGCCACGTCGAGTCCCGGCGCGTCCAGCGGCGGCATGGCCGGCGGCATGATCGCGTGCTGGAGCTGGAGGGTGAGCCGGTTGCGTTCCTCGGCCGCCTCCTCCGTCGCCGCCAGCCGGTCGCGGGTGGCCGTGAGGGCGACCTCGGTCCAGTGCTGCGCCGAGATGTCCTGGTACGCGCCCCGGACGGTCTGGAGACCGCCGTCGCCGCCGGGGGCGGGTTCGGCGGTCACCCGGATGTGCCGGGTGACGCCGTCGTGGCGGAGCATGCGGAAGGCGGCGGAGCCCACCTGTCGCCGGTGCAGCACCTTCTGGAGGAAGCGGCGGACGGTGTCGGCGTCGTCGGGGTGGACGTGGCCGGCGAGGTCGCGCAGGGCGACCGGCGACTCCGTCGTCCTGCGGCCGAAGAGCTCGTACAGCTGGCCGTGCCAGGTGATGTCACCGGTGACGAGGTCCTCCTCGAAGGCACCGACCCGGCCGAGGCGCTGGGCGTGCTGGAGGAGGCTGGCGAGGCGCGCCGACTCGTCCTCGACGCGCCAGATGAACAGGACGCTCGCGCCGTACCGGCTGATGCTGATGTCGGCGAGCGAGGCGAGCGGCACCTGGTCCACCAGGGCCGTGAGCCGGACCCGGCGGGCG
>NZ_MWIG01000491.1:0-3579 GCF_002156145.1 Streptomyces sp. NRRL B-24572
GAGGGGAGGGAGGGGGGAGGCCCCCCGAGAGGACCGTAGGCTGAGTGGGACGAGGCGGAACGAGGACTTGGGCGGCGTGGACGTGAGCGTGGACCAGGGTGTGAACGAGGGACCCGGGGACGAGCGGCCCGAGGCCGACCGGTCCGGGGACGAGCAGGCGACGGGGCAGCAGGCCGGGGACCAGCAGGCTGCGGCCCCGCAGGCCGGGGACGAGCAGGGCGCGGGTTCGCAGGGCGGGGGCGAGCGGCCTGAGGCTCGGTTGGAGCAGGCTGTGCGGGTGGCCGAGCAGGCGCTGATCGAGTTCGAGATCGCCGTCGAGACCTTCCGGGTCGAGGTGGAGAACTTCTCGCGGCTGCACCACCAGAAGCTCGGGCCGATGTACGCGCGGCTCGATGAGCTCGACGCGCGGATCGCCGAGGCGCGGGCGGCGCGTACCGGGGACCCCGAGGACCTGCGGCGGGCGCAGGAGGCGCGGGCCGCGGTGCTGCCGATGCCCGGGGTGGACGAGCTGTTCCACGACTGGATCGACGGCGAGGGCCTCTCCCCCGAGGCGGCCGCGATGCTCACGGACCGGCCGGTGCAGCCGCCGAAGCGGGTCCGTCCCGGTGAGGAGGCCCGCAGGCTCTACCGCGAGCTGGCCCGCAAGGCCCACCCCGACCTGGCCCGCGAGGAGGAGGAGCGGAAGCGGCGCGAGGAGTTCATCACGCGGGTGAACGCCGCCTACGCCCGGGGCGACGAGGCGCTGCTGCGCGAGCTGTCCGCGGAGTGGGAGGCCGGTCCTGTGCCGGCCGAGGAGCGGCTCAGCGAGAGCGAGGAGCTGTACGCGCGCCTGGAGTGGCTGGCCGAGCGCAAGGACATGCTGTCGGCGGTGGCGCGCGAGCTGGAGGAGAGCGCGATCGGCGCGATGCTGCGGATGGCGCCGGACGATCCGGACCGGCTTCTGGAGGAGATCGCCGAGCAGCTGCTCGCGCAGGTCGCCGAGCGGGAGACCGAGCTGGCGGGGCTGGTGCAGTAGGTTTTCAGTACCGCCCGAAGGACTCGGGCGGTACTGGACGAGAGAAGGCGCCTCCCATGAATTTCTCCCCGCTGCCCTCGGTGGACGCGGCTTCCGTGCCGGCCGATGCCCTGGTGCTGGACGTCAGGGAGGACGACGAGTGGAAGGCCGGTCACGTCGAGGGCGCGCTGCACGTGCCGATGAGCGACTTCGTGGCCCGCTTCGGTGAAGTGACGGAGGCCGTGGCCGAGCACGGTCGCGCCTATGTGATGTGCCGGGTGGGCGGCCGTTCGGCGCAGGTCACGCAGTACCTGGTGCAGCAGGGCTTCGACGCCGTGAACGTGGACGGCGGGATGATGGCCTGGGACGGTGCCGGGCGTCCGATGGTCGCGGAGAGCGGAAGCCCGGCGTTCGTCCTCTGACGGACGTCTGAGGCTTCAGCCGAGAGGGTGGCCGGCCAGCAGGTCGCCGAGGGCCTCCTCGTGGGCCGCGGCGGGGCCGAGGGACAGTTCGAGGTGCTTGGCCCAGGCGTGGTAGCGGTGCAGCGGGTAGTCGGTGTCGGCGCCGAAGCCGCCGTGCAGGTGCTGGGCGGTCTGCACCACGCGTCGTACGCCTTCGGAGGCCCAGATCTTCGCGACGGCGATGTCCCCCGCCACGGGGAGCGCTCCGTCCGCGTCACTGGAGAGGCGCCAGGCGGCCTGCCAGAGGGTGGCCTCCATGGCGCGCAGATCGATGTAGCGGTCGGCGGTCTGGACGGCGACGGCCTGGAAGGTGGCCACGGGGTGGCCGAACTGCTCGCGTTTTCCGGTGTATTGGCTCGTCATGGCGAGGACGGCCTCGCCGAGGCCGAGGGCGAGCGCGCAGGTGCCGGTGGTGAGGGTGTCGCGCAGCCGTTCCCAGGCGCCGGCGGTGTCGATGACGTCCATGGCGTCGAGGCGTACGGCGTCGAGGTGCAGTTCGGCCAGGAGTTCGCCGCTGGTGGAGTACTGGGCGGTGAGGCTGAGGCCCTCGTGGGTGCGGGGTAGCAGGGCGAGGATCGTGTCGCCTTCGGTGGTGTGGGCCGGTACGGCGATGAGGTCGGCCGTGTGGGCCCAGGGAACGGCGGTCTGGAGGCCGTCGAGGATCCAGTCGGTTCCGTCGCGGCGCGCGGTGACGGCCCGGTCGGCGGGTTCGTGGCCGGTGCGTCCCTGGGAGGCGGCGGTGAGGACGAGTTCGCCGCGGGCGATACGGGGGAGGAGCGCGGCGGCCGTACGGGGGTGGGCGTACCGCTCGACGGTCAGGGCGACGGCGCTGGTCTCCAGGAGCGGGACGCGGGCGAGGACGCGGGCGGACTCGCGCAGGAGGAGGCAGAGGGCGACGGGGTCGAGTCCGGCGCCGCCGTGCTCGGGGGTCAGGGCGAGGCCGAGGAGGTCGGCGGCGGCGAGCCGGGACCAGAGTGGCCGGTCGAGGTCCTCGGCCACGGCGCCCGGGGTGAGGGCGGGGCTCGGGACCGCGTCGGGCGTGACGTCCTTGAAGACCGCCTTGGCCGCTTCGACGGCCGCCTGCTGCTCTTCGGTGAAGGTGAAGTCCACGGTGCTGCCTTCCCGTTGCCGACGCCTGTCTCTCTGTCTGACGGATCGTCAAGATAGAACAGGTTCTAGGGGAAGGGAATGGTGGCGCCGCACTTCGTCGGCGCCACCGTTCCGGCAGCGGTTCTCAGCGGTCGAAGTCCAACTCCACGTCAGGGGTGGCCGGATGGGACTGGCAGGCCAGGACGTATCCGGCTTCGGTCTCCTCCGGTTCCAGGGCGAAGTTCCTGTCCATCCGCACCTCTCCGCCGACGAGGAAGGCGCGGCAGGTGCCGCACACCCCGCCCTTGCAGGCGTACGGGGCGTCCGCGCGGGCGCGGAGCACCGTGTCGAGGAGGGTCTCGCCCCGCTCCACCGGCCAGGTGCCGGACCGGCCGTGCAGGGTCGCGGTCAGGGTGGCGTGCGCCGGGGCGTCGGCCGCGGGGGCCGGGGCGGGCGCGGAGCCGTCGTCGACGTGGAAGATCTCCTGGTGGATCCTGCCGCGGTCGACGCCCAGGCCGCGCAGTGCCTGCTCGGCGCCCTGGACGAGTCCGAAGGGGCCGCAGAGGAACCAGCCGTCGATGCCGTCGACCGGGAGCAGGGCGGGCAGCAGTGCGGTGAGCCGTTCGCGGTCGAGGCGGCCGGACGGCAGTCCCGCCTGCTGCTCCTCCCGGGAGAGCACGGTGATCAGCTGGAAGCGGTCCGGGTAGCGGTCCTTGAGGTCGGCGACCTCGTCGAGGAACATCGTGGACGCGGCGGTGCGGTCGCTGCGGATCAGGCAGAACCGGGCCTCCGGCTCGCGGGCGAGCAGGGTGGCCGCCATCGACAGGACCGGGGTGATGCCGCTGCCGCCGACGACGGCGGCGAAGTGGCCGGGGCGCGGGGTGAGCGCGAAGCGGCCCATCGGTTCCATGACCTCGACGAGGTCGCCGACAGCCAGTTCCTTGAGCGCGTACGTGGAGAACGAGCCGCCGTCGACGAGCCGGATGCCGACGCGCAGGACGGGGGGCTCGCCGGCCGGGGAGGCGGGGGCGCAGA
>NZ_MWIG01000492.1:0-3885 GCF_002156145.1 Streptomyces sp. NRRL B-24572
ATGCAGTACCGACAACAAGGACAAGCCGGGACGTTCCGGACCCGGCAAGGGGGGTGACGTCTCGGCAGACCCGGGTACGCCCACCCCGACCAAGGACGACGCCCGGCTCATCGGCGACGGTTCCACCGCCGACACCGGCAAGCAGCCGCACCAGCCCGACGCCCCCGTCCCGCTCGAACCCGGCCAGACCCCGCCCCAGTTCGTGATCTTCTCCTGGGACGGCGCCGGCGAGGTCGGCAACGGCCTCTTCCCGCGCTTCCTCGAACTCGCCAAGAACAACGACGCGGCGATGACCTTCTTCCTCTCCGGGATCTACCTCCTCCCCGAGTCGAAGAAGCACCTCTACCGCCCGCCGAACAACCCCGTCGGCGCCTCCGACATNNATCGGCACCCACTTCAACGGGCACTTCTGCGGCGGCTCCGGCTCCGTCGGCAACTGGACCCCCGGCCAGTGGCAGAACGAGATCGACCAGGCGACGAGGTTCGTCACCGAGTGGAAGACCAACAGCGGCTGGACCGACCTCGACCCGCTGCCCTTCGACTACTCCAAGGAGCTCGTCGGCGGCCGCACCCCCTGCCTCCTCGGCCAGGACAACCTGCTCCCCACCGCCAAGCGCCTGGGCTGGCGCTACGACGCCAGCTCGCCCGGCGGCCGCCAGACGTGGCCGACGAAGCGCCAGGGGATCTGGGACCTCCCCCTCCAGGCCGTGCCCTTCCCCGGGCACTCCTTCGAAGTCCTCTCCATGGACTACAACATGCTCGCCAACCAGTCGAAGAACACGACCAAGGGCATGCCCTCGCGCTATCCGGGCTGGCGCACGCAGGCGGCCGAGGCGTACCTCTCCGGCTTCAACCGCGCGTACGAGTCGAACCGCGCGCCTTTCTTCATCGGCAACCACTTCGAGCAGTGGAACGGCGGCATCTACATGGACGCCGTCGAAGAGGCGCTCAAGGGAATGGCCGGAAAGAAGGACGTGCGGCTCGTCTCCTTCAAGCAGTTCGTGGACTGGCTCGACGTCCAGGACCCGCGGATCCTGGAGAAGCTGCGCTCGCTGGACGTCGGACAGAAGCCCGCGGGCGGCTGGAACGCCTTCCTCAGGCCGGACGTCTCGACCCCCTCTTCCACCCCGACCGCTTAGGCGATCTTGACAAGGGGCTTTACGGGCACGTAGGGGGGTGCCCAAGATCCCCCAAACGCCCATGCGAAACTTTTCACATGAGCCTTAGCCGTGCCCCCCGCCGCACCCGGCGCACCCTGGTCGCCGTCGGAATGCTGTCCGCCGCCGCCCTCACGCTCTCGGCCTGCAGCGGCGACGACAACGGCAAGTCCGGCGGCGGCGGCAACACCAACTTCGTGACCAACACGGGTGGCATCTCCACCGTCGCCAAGGGCGAGCGCACGGCCCCGAACGACATCGCCGGCGACACCCTCGAAGGCAAGAAGCTCGACGTCGCCGACCTCAAGGGCAAGGTCGTCGTCCTCAACGTCTGGGGCTCCTGGTGCGGCCCCTGCCGCGCCGAGGCCCCGCACTTCGCGAAGGTCGCCAAGGACCTCAAGGGCCAGGACGTCGAGTTCGTCGGCCTCAACACCCGCGACTTCAACAAGCAGCAGGCGCTCACCTTCGAAGAGGACTACGAGGTCCCCTACCCGAGCCTCTACGACCCCAACGGCAAGCTCATCCTCTTCGGCTTCCCCAAGGGCACGCTCAACCCGCAGGCGATCCCCTCCACCGTCGTCCTCGACAAGGAGGGCAAGATCGCCGCCCGCTCCCTCATGGCGCTCGACGAGAAGAAGCTCCGGTCGATGATCGAGCCCCTCCTCAAGGAGAAGTGAGCGCCGTGAACGAGACGGTCACCAGCGGAGCCCTGCTGCTCGCCCTGCCCCTCGCGGTGCTCGGCGGCCTCGTCTCCTTCTTCTCCCCCTGTGTCCTGCCGCTCGTCCCCGGCTATCTGAGCTACGTGACCGGCGTCACCGGCACCGACCTCGCCGAGAGCCGCCGCGGCCGGATGACCGCCGGTGCCGTGCTCTTCGTCCTCGGCTTCACCGCGGTGTTCGTCTCCGGCGGCGCGCTCTTCGGCTACTTCGGGGCGACGCTCCAGGAGTACCGCGAGACGCTCACCACGGTCCTCGGCGTGCTCATGATCCTCATGGGCGTCTTCTTCCTCGGCCTGATGCCCTGGTTCACCCAGCGCGAGTTCCGCTTCCACAAGAAGCCCGCCGCCGGACTCATCGGCGCCCCGCTGCTCGGCGCGCTCTTCGGCATCGGCTGGACCCCGTGCATCGGCCCGACCCTCGCCTCCGTCAACGCCCTCGCCCTGGAGCAGGCCAGCGCCGGACGCGGGGCGGTCCTCGCCTTCGCGTACTGCCTCGGGCTCGGCGTACCGTTCGTGCTCGCGGCCATCGCCTTCCGCAAGGCGCTCGGCGCCTTCGGCTGGGTGAAGAAGCACTATGTGTGGGTCATGCGGATCGGCGGCGGCATGATGATCGTCACCGGAGTCCTCCTCCTCACAGGCGCGTGGGACAGCATGGTGGCCACGATGCAGGGCTGGTCCAGCGGTTTCACGGTGGGGATCTGAGTTCCATGAGCAAGACCGATACGACGGAGAACGGGCGCACCGCCGAGGAAGCGGCCGGGGCCCAGCTGTCGACCGCCCCCCAGGAGGACACCGTCATCGGCGGCCCCACCCTCGGGGTCTTCGGCTGGATCCGCTGGTTCTGGCGGCAGCTGACCTCCATGCGGGTCGCGCTGATCCTCCTCTTCATGCTGTCCCTGGGCGCCGTCCCCGGCTCCCTCATCCCGCAGAACAGCGCGGACGAGCTGAAGGTGCAGACCTTCAAGGACGCCCACAGGACCCTCACCCCGCTGTACGAGAAGCTCCAGTTCTTCGACGTCTACAGCTCGGTGTGGTTCTCCGCGATCTACATCCTGCTGTTCGTCTCCCTCATCGGCTGCATCGTGCCGCGCAGCTGGCAGTTCGTCGGCCAGCTCCGCAGCCGCCCGCCGGGCGCACCCCGGCGCCTCGACCGGCTCCCCGCGTACACCACCTGGCGCACCGAGGCCGAGCCCGAGCAGGTCCGCGAGGCCGCGCTCGCCGTCCTCAAGGGCCGCCGCTTCCGCGCGCACCACGCCGGGAACGCCGTCGCCGCCGAGAAGGGGTACCTGCGCGAGGCCGGGAACCTGGTCTTCCACGTGGCCCTGATCGTGATGCTCGTCGCCTTCGCCTACGGCCAGCTCTTCAAGTCCGAGGGCGGCAAGCTGATCGTCGAGGGCGACGGCTTCTCCAACACGCTCACCCAGTACGACGACTTCAAGTCCGGCTCCCAGTTCGGCACCGACGAGCTGGAGCCGTTCAGCTTCACCCTGAACTCCTTCACCGGCACGTACGAGACGAACGGCCCCCAGCGCGGCACCCCGCGCACCTTCGAGGCGGCCGTCAGCTACTCGCAGGGCGGCGCCGACAAGAAGGCCGTCATCAGGGTCAACGAGCCGCTGATCGTGGGCGACTCCAAGGTCTATCTGATCGCCCACGGGTACGCGCCCGTCGTCACCGTCAAGGACGGCCGCGGCAAGACCGTCTACCACGGCGCCGTGCCGCTGCTGCCGATCGACAACAACATCACGTCGACCGGCGCGATCAAGGTCATGGACGGCTACCGCGACAAGAACGGCAAGAAGGAGCAGCTGGGCTTCCAGGCCTTCTTCGTGCCGACGTTCGCAGGCGCCGGCAAGGGCACGATGTTCTCGCAGTTCCCGGCGCTCGTCTCCCCGGTCATGGCGCTCACCGGCTTCCACGGCAGCCTGGGCGTGGACTCCGGTCTGCCGCAGAACGTCTATCAGCTCAACACCGCCAAGATGAAGCAGTTCGCCGTCACGGGCGGCACCG
>NZ_MWIG01000493.1:0-1490 GCF_002156145.1 Streptomyces sp. NRRL B-24572
CCCATGCGCCGGGGCGCATGCGCCTGTCGCGCACTCCCCCTCTCCCCCGTCGTCCGGGGCGGTCATCCCAGGCGCCGGGCCCGCTCCGTCAGATGGCGCCGCTCGGGCGCACTCGTGGTGTGGCGGGCCGCCTCCCGGTAGGCGAAGGCCGCGGCCTCCTTCTCGCCGAGGAGTTCGAGCAGGTGCGCGCGGGTCGCGAGGAGGCGGTGGTTCCTGGCCAGCCGCCCGTCCTCCGCGAGCCCGTCCAGGAGCGCGAGACCGGCCTCCGGACCGTGGACCATGGCGACGGCGACCGCGCGGTTGAGGGTGACCATCGGGTTCGGCCCGGTGCGCTCCAGGAGCTCGTACAGGGCGAGGATCTGCGGCCAGTCCGTGGCCTCGGCGGACGGGGCCTCGTCGTGCACGGCCGCGATCGCCGCCTGCAGCTGGTACGGGCCGACGCGGCCCTCCGGCAGGGTGCGGCCGAGCAGCTCCACGCCCTCGGCGATCAGCCCGCCGTCCCAGCTCCCCCGGTCCTGCTCCGCGAGCGGTACGAGTTCCCCGTCCGGGCCCGTGCGGGCCGGGCGGCGGGCGTCGGTGAGCAGCATCAGCGCGAGCAGGCCCGCCGTCTCGGTGTCCTCGGGGACGAGCCGGTGCAGCATCCTGACCAGCCGGATCGCCTCCGTCGACAGCTCGGGCGCGGTGAGCGCGTCGCCGCCGCTGGCCGTGTAGCCCTCGTTGAAGACGAGGTAGAGCACGTGCCGCACCTCGGCGAGGCGGGCGGTGCGGTCCTCGCCCTCGGGCGGCGCGAGGGACAGTCCGCCGGCCTTGATCGTCTGCTTGGCCCGGCTGATCCGCTGCGCCATGGTCGACTCGGGCACGAGGAAGGCGGCGGCGATCTGCGCGGTGGTGAGGCCGCCGACGGCCCGCAGGGTGAGCGCGATCCGGCTGGGCGGCGACAGCTGCGGGTGACAGCAGAGGAAGAGCAGCGCCAGGGAGTCGTCCCGGTCGGCGTCCGGAGCGTCGTCGGCGGCGCGCGCGAGGAGCGCGGAGTCCGGGGTGGCGAGGGCGACGGCGTCCTCGCGGCGCCGGCGCGCGGCCTCGCTGCGCACGTGGTCGACGTACTTGCGCTGGGCGACGGTCAGGAGCCACGCGCGCGCGTGGTCGGGGACGCCCTCCCCGGGCCACTGCTGCGCCGCGGCGATCAGCGCCTCCTGGACGGCGTCCTCGCAGAGGTCGAAGTCGCCGTACCGGCGGACGAGCGCACCGAGGACCTGCGGCGCGTACGTGCGCAGCAGGTCCTCGACGCCGTGCGGGCCGGTCACGGCCCCTCGCTCCCGTGCGCGCAGGCCACGGCAACCCGACCCACGCGCCCGTGCGCGCAGGCCACGGCAACCCGACCCACGCGCCCGTGCACGCCCGTCACACGTCCGCCGCGGACTCGTGCAGGATCGGCCAGAGTTCGACGGGCTCGACGTCCGCGAAGGGCATGTCCGCGGCGGACGTGTGAC
>NZ_MWIG01000494.1:0-8309 GCF_002156145.1 Streptomyces sp. NRRL B-24572
TCAGGGACGGCCGGCCGGGGGCGAGGGCCCGGAGGTGACGGCCCGGGGGCGGCCACCCGGGGTGACCGTCCGGAGGTGACGGCCCGGGGGCGACCGTCCGGAGGTGGTCGGTCCGGAGGTGACCCTCCGGTGGTGACCGGAATTCGCCCTCGGGTATCCGCAGTGCGGAACGGCAGGGCACGCAGTGCATAGGCGCGCGCACAGCGGGTAGGGCTGGTGCATCGCCGCTCGCTCGCGAAGCCGTCGTCAGGAGTAGACCGTGCTGCAACTGCCGCATCAGCCCCTCCAGGTCGCCGCCGTACCCTCTCAGCGCGCCCCTGCCCGGGAGGACGAGGCCGGCCCTTGGCACGCGGAGGCGGTGTGCCGCCGGGACGAGGCCGGGCTCTTCTTCGCTCCCTCCAAGGAGCCGACCGCCGCGCGACTCGCCCGCGAGGAGGCGGCGAAGCGGGTCTGCGCGCGCTGTCCGGTGATGGTCGACTGCCGGGAGCACGCGCTGCTCCAGCCCGAGCCGTACGGGGTGTGGGGCGGGCTCACGGCGGCCGAGCGCCGCGTCGTCCTCGCCCGGCGCCGCCGGCGTGAGGTGGAGCTGCGGAAGGCGGCCGCGACCGAGCGGATCGCCCAGGCGGGCTGACGGGACCGCGGAGAGCTTCCCCGCCGCCCGTACGAGAAGGGGCGCCCCCACCGCACATGGGGGCGCCCCTCTTCGTACCGTCGTGCTGAAGCGTTACTTCGCGCGGTCGAAGTCGATCTGGCTGTACGCGCGCAGCTTCGAGAGCCGGTGCGTCGAGTCGATCTGGCGGATCGTGCCGGACTTCGAGCGCATGACCAGCGACTGCGTGGTCGCCGTCTCGGCGCGGTAGCGCACCCCGCGCAGCAGCTCGCCGTCGGTGATGCCTGTCGCGACGAAGAACACGTTGTCGCCGCTGACCAGGTCGTTCGTGGAGAGCACGCGGTCCAGGTCGTGGCCCGCGTCCAGCGCCTTCTGGCGCTCGGCGTCGTCCTTCGGCCACAGCTTGCCCTGGATCACACCGCCGAGGCACTTGATGGCGCAGGCGGAGATGATGCCCTCGGGCGTGCCGCCGATGCCCATGAGCATGTCGACGCCGGTGCCCTCGCGGACGGCCATGATCGAACCGGCGACGTCGCCGTCCGAGATGAACTTGATGCGGGCGCCGGTCTCGCGGATCTCCTTGACGATGCCCTCGTGACGGGGGCGGTCCAGGATGACGACCGTGATGTCCTCGGGCGAGGAGTTCTTGGCCTTGGCGACCCGGCGGATGTTGACCGAGACGGGGGCGTTGATGTCGACGAAGTCGGCGGCCTCGGGGCCGGTGACCAGCTTGTCCATGTAGAAGACCGCGGACGGGTCGAACATGGTGCCGCGGTCGGCGGCGGCCAGGACGGCGATCGCGTTCGGCATGCCCTTGGCGTTGAGCGTGGTGCCGTCGATCGGGTCGACGGCGATGTCGACCTCGGCGCCGGTGCCGTCGCCGACCCGCTCGCCGTTGAAGAGCATCGGGGCTTCGTCCTTCTCGCCCTCGCCGATGACGACGACGCCGTTCATCGAGACGGTGGAGATCAGGGTCCGCATGGCGTTGACCGCCGCCCCGTCCGCGCCGATCTTGTCGCCGCGGCCGACCCAGCGGCCGGCGGCCATGGCGGCGGCCTCGGTGACGCGGACCAGCTCAAGGGCGAGGTTGCGGTCGGGGGCCTCGGGGGAAACGACAAGCTCGGGCGGAAGGTGATGGTGCTCGGTCATCGGTGCGCACCTTTCTGTACGGCGACGGCCGGGAAAAAGAGGGTGCTGCGACTCTATCGGTACGTCGACAAAATGAGCAGAGGGGCCCACGTATGAGCACAACACCATGATGCGACCATGGTGGGCGTGGCAGGTATGCGAGGCAGGCAGACGGTACGCGGGATGTTCCAGTCCCTCGGGGTGATCATGATCGCCGCGGGCGTGATGTATCTCTTCATCCCGCACGACGAGGACGCGGCTCCGGTCCAGGCGAAGGACTACCGGGTCGAGCTCCTCACGGCCCAGCGGGTGGCGCCGTATCCGGTGCTGGCCCCCGAGGGCCTCGGCGAGGGCTGGAAGGCGACGGTGGTCTCGTACAAGCGGGAGAAGGCCAACGCCTGGCAGCTCGGTTTCCTCTCCCCGGACACCCAGTACGTGGCCGTGAACCAGTCGACGGCCGAGCCGGGGAAGTTCGTGCCCGAGGTGACCCACAAGGCGAAGAACACCGGGAAGACCGAGACCGTGGCCGGTCGGGTCTGGCAGCGCTGGGAGGGCCCGAAGTACGACGCGCTCGTCCGCACGGAGAACGGCGCGACGACCGTGGTGACCGGCACGGCCTCCTTCGAGCGGCTGGCGGAGATGGCCGGCTCGCTCCAGGCGAAGAAGGCCTGAGCCGGGTTTCCGGGCATACGGGAAGGGCCCCGCACTCGTGGAGTGCGGGGCCCTTTCGCGTGCGCCGTCAGGCTCAGACGGTGGTGACGACCTCGTCGAAGGAGAGGCGCGGGGAGCGCGGGAACCAGGCGTCCTCGCCCGGCTTGCCGATGTTGACGACCATCAGCGGGGTGTGGTCGTCGTCCAGGAACTCCTTCTGGACGCCGGCGAAGTCCAGGCCGGTCATCGGGCCGGCGGCCAGGCCGGCGGCGCGGACGCCCACGATGAAGTAAGCGGCCTGGAGGGCGGAGTTCAGCAGCGCGGAGCCCTCACGGACCGGGCGCTCCGAGAAGAACATGTCCTTGGCCTGCGGGAAGTGCGGGAGCAGGGCCGGGAGCTCCTCGTGGAACTCGTTGTCGGCGGAGAGGATCGCGACCAGCGGGGCGGCGGCGGTCTTGGCCTGGTTGCCCTCGGCCATGTGCTTCACCAGACGCTCGCGGGCCTCGGGGGAGCGGACCAGGGTGATGCGCAGCGGGGACTGGTTGAAGGCGGTCGGGCCGAACTTCACCAGGTCGTAGATCGCCTGGATCTGCTCGTCGGTCACCGGCTCGTCGGTGAACGTGTTGGCGGTGCGGGCCTCACGGAAGAGGAGGTCCTGGGCGACGGCGTCAAGGGCGAGAGACATGCTGCGTACCTTCCGGACTGCAAAGGGGGGTCGCTCGTACAAGGTTCAAGCGATGTCTCGACAGTACGCCCAGGATTGGTGAAATTTCAACTAATCCATCCGGATAGTGATCCGCTTCACTCGGAGTCTACATGCCGGGGCGCGGCCGTGGCGGGCGTGGTCCGGGCGGGCGCCGCTCGTGCGGATTACGCCCATGTGGGGCGCTGTCCAGGCGGGTGCCGCTCGTGCCGGGGTCCGCCCGTGCGGGTGCCGTCCATGCTGGATGCCGCCCGCGTCCGCCCGGGGCCGCCCGCGTCCGCGTCCACCCGCCTCCGCCCGCGTCCACCCGGGTCCGCCCGCGTCCGCGTCCGCCCGCGCCGAGGCGCTACTCGTCCTCGTCCTCCGCCTCGGCCGTGCGCTCCGCCGCCAGTGAGGCGTCGAGCCGGGCCCGCGCGCCCTCCAGGCGGAGCCGGCACACCTTCGCCAGCTCCTCGCCGCGCTCCCAGAGCGCGAGGGACTCCTCCAGGGAGGTCCCGCCCGCTTCGAGGCGCCGGACGACCTCGATCAGCTCGTCCCGCGCCTGCTCGTACCCGAGGGCCGCCTCTTCCGCGCCCGTGTCCGTACCCGCTGCCATGTTCCGCTCCATCCTTCGTACGTATCGGTCTCTGCTGGACGCTCAGGCCGGGTCGGCCACGCGCCGCACCGTGAACTCGCCCTCGGCGACCCTGGCCCGCAGCTCCTCGCCCTCCGCGGCCTCCTCGGGGGAGCGCACCACCGCCCCGTCCGGCCGCTGGAGCACCGCGTACCCCCGCTCCAGCGTCGCGGCGGGCGACAGCGCCCGGACACGCGCCCGCGTGTGCGAGAGCTCCGAGTCCGCTCGGTCCAGAAGGTGTCCGAGGACCCGCCGGCTCCGTGCCAGGAGCGCCGCGAGCTCGTCCTCGCGGACCTCGACCATGCGGTGCGGATGCTCCATGACGGGCCGCGCGAGCGCGTGCGCAAGCCCGCGCTCCTCCCGCTCCAGGAGGCCGCGCACGGTCCGCAGTGCCCGGTCCCGCAGCCCGCGTACCCGGTCCAGCTCCTCGCCGACGTCCGGGACGACCTTCTTGGCCGCGTCCGTCGGCGTCGAGGCACGCAGATCGGCCACCAGGTCGAGCAGCGGCGAGTCCGGCTCGTGCCCGATCGCGGACACCACGGGCGTACGGCACTCGGCCACCGCCCGGACCAGCTGCTCGTCCGAGAACGGCAGCAGGTCCTCGACGCTGCCGCCGCCCCGGGCCACGATGATCACGTCCACGTCCTCGTGCGCGTCCAGCTCCTTGACCGCCTGGACGACCTGCGGGACCGCCTTCACGCCCTGCACCGCGACGTTCCGCACCTCGAAGCGGACGGCGGGCCAGCGGCGGCGCGCGTTCTCCAGGACGTCCCGCTCGGCCGCCGAGGCGCGGCCGCAGACCAGGCCGACGAGGCGCGGCAGGAACGGCAGCGGCTTCTTCCGGTCGAGCGCGAAAAGACCCTCGGAGGCCAGGCTCCGCTTCAGCTGTTCGAGCCGGGCGAGCAGCTCGCCGATCCCGACCGGCTTGATCTCCGCCGCCCGCAGCGACAGCTGCCCGCGCGGCGCGTACCACTCGGGCTTGGCGTGCACGACGACCCGGGCGCCCTCCGAGACGACGTCCGCGACCGCGTCGAAGACCTGGCGGTAGCAGGTGACGCTGATGGAGATGTCGTACGAGGGATCCCGCAGCGTCAGGAAGACGACCCCGGCGCCGGGGCGCCGCGACAGCTGCGTGATCTGCCCCTCGACCCAGATCGCCCCGAGCCGGTCGATCCACCCCCCGATCATCCGGGAGACCTCACCGACGGGAAGCGGTGCTTCTGCGGACGTAGTCAGACCCATGGACCGAGCGTAACCGCGCGGTACGACAACGTCAGGGGCGCGCGGACGTCCTCGTCGAGCCCTGGACCGCGAGGACGACGAGGCCCACCCCCAGCCACACCACGCCCACCACCTGCGCGGCGGCCGAGGCCTCGACGATCACCGCGATCAGGATCCCCGCGCCGACCACCGGCACGACGACGTGCTTCAGCCAGTGCGGCGGCCCCTCCGCCCGCCGTACGGCGAACCAGCCCACCACGCTCGCGTGCAGCAGGACGAAGGCGGTGAGCGCGCCGACGTCGACCACCGAGACCAGGTGGTCGAGGCCGTCGTCCCGGCGCGCCGCCCACAGGGCGGCGATCATCGTCACGGTCGCCGCCACGAGCAGCGCCACCCGCGGGACGCCGCCGTCGGTGCGGGCGAGCAGGTGCGGCAGGCGCCGGTCGCGGCCCATCGCGAACAGCAGCCTGCCGCCCGCCGCCTGCCCGGCGAGCGCCGCGAAGGCCGCGCCGATCGCCTTCGAGACGGCCACCAGGTCGTGCAGCCAGGTGCCGACCGACGCCTCCACGGCGTCGTAGAAGGCCGAGCCCTGCTTGGCCGGGTCGGCGGCGAGCTCGGCCGAGGAGACCGGTTGGAGGAGTGCCACCAGCCAGGTCTGGGCCACGAACAGGACGCCCGCGAGCGCCAGGCAGAACAGCACCGCCCGCGCCACCTTCCGCGAGCCGCCCGTCACCTCCTCCGCGAAGGAGGCGATCGCGTCGAAGCCCAGGTACGACAGGACGGCCACCGACACCGCGCCCACCACCGCGCCGAGCGAGAACGAGACGTCGCCGGTGAACGGCGACCACCAGTCGCGCTGCGCTCCGTCCCGTACGAGCACGACCACCGCCGAACCGACGAAGACCAGCAGGACGGCGATCTCCATCGCGAGCACCGCGAAGCCGACCCGCGCCGCCGCCCGGACGCCCCACAGGTTCAGCAGGGTGGTGACCACCACGGCGATCCCGGTCCACACCCACCGGTCCACCTCGGGGACCAGCGCCTCCATCGCGATGCCCGCGAAGAGGTAGGCGACGGCCGGGATCAGCAGGTAGTCGAGCATCGCCATCCACCCGGCGATGAAACCCGGCCCTTCGCCGAGGCCCTTGCGCGCGTACGTGAAGACGGAACCGGCCTGCGGCGCGACCCGCACCATCTGGGCGTAGCTGAACGCCGTGAACGCCATGGCGACCGTGGCCACGACGTACACCAGTGCGACGGCCCCGTGCGACTTCGCGTCGAGCGTGCCGAAGACGCCGACCGGCGCCATGGGGGCGATGAACAGCAGTCCGTACACGACGAGGTCGCGGAATCCGAGATTCCGACGCAGTCCCTCGTGCTCCGCCACCTGCGTCTCCTCAGCCATGGCGCCAGTTTCGGCCACGGTGCCGCTCCAACCGCTCACCGACGCGGCCTTACGATGGGACGCATGACTGCAACGCCCGCGCCGACGCCCGATTCCGCCTCCGCGACGAACCGCCCGAAGCGTGTCCTGCTCGCCGCCCCCCGCGGCTACTGCGCGGGCGTGGACCGTGCCGTGATCGCCGTGGAGAAGGCCCTGGAGCAGTACGGTGCGCCGATCTACGTCCGGCACGAGATCGTCCACAACAAGTACGTGGTCCAGACGCTGGAGCGGAAGGGCGCGATCTTCGTCGACCAGGCGACCGAGGTGCCGCCGGGCAACATCGTGATGTTCTCCGCGCACGGCGTCGCCCCGACCGTCCACGAGGAGGCCCGCGTGGGCCGGCTCGCGACCATCGACGCCACCTGCCCGCTGGTCACCAAGGTCCACAAGGAGGCCGTCCGCTTCGCCAAGGACGACTTCGACATCCTCCTCATCGGCCACGAGGGCCACGAGGAGGTCATCGGCACCTCCGGCGAGGCCCCCGACCACATCCAGCTGGTCGACGGCCCGGAGGACGTGGCCAAGGTCGAGGTCCGCGACCCCTCCCGGGTCGTCTGGCTCTCCCAGACCACGCTCTCGGTCGACGAGACGATGGAGACCGTCGACGCGCTGAAGGAGAAGTTCCCGCAGCTGATCTCCCCGCCGTCCGACGACATCTGCTACGCCACGCAGAACCGCCAGACCGCCATCAAGGAGCTCGCCGGCCAGGCCGAGCTGGTGATCGTCGTCGGCTCGAAGAACTCCTCCAACTCGATCCGCATGGTCGAGGTCGCCAAGCAGGCCGGCGTCCCCGCCGCGTACCTGGTCGACTTCGCCAGCGAGATCGACGAGGCCTGGCTGGAGGGCGTCACCAGCGTCGGCCTCTCCTCCGGCGCCTCCGTCCCGGACGTCCTGGTGCAGGAGGTCCTGGAGTGGCTCGCCGAGCGCGGCTACGCGGACGTGGAGATCGTCAAGACGGCGGACGAGTCCCTCACCTTCTCGCTGCCCAAGGAGCTCCGGAACAAGGACCTGCGGGCCGAGGCGGCGGCCCTGCTCGAAAACGAGTGACGCAGCGCCCCGGCCCGTAACGTTGGGTCCATGAACGTCTTCGGAGTGGACATCGGCGGCTCGGGCATCAAGGGCGCCCCCGTGGACCTGGAGCGCGGCACGCTCGCCGAGGAGCGCCACAAGGTACTGACCCCGCAGCCCGCCACACCCGACGGTGTGGCGGGCCGCGTCGCGGAGGTCGTGGAGCACTTCGGCTGGACGGGACCGGTGGGAGTCACCTTCCCCGGCGTCGTGACGGGCTCCACCGTCCGTACGGCCGCCAACGTCGACAAGTCCTGGATCGGCGTCGACGCCGGCACCCTGCTGAGCGAGCGTCTCGGCGGGCTCCCGGTGACCGTCCTGAACGACGCGGACGCGGCCGGGATCGCGGAGGTGACCTTCGGCGCGGGCCGGGGCCGCAAGGGCACGGTGATCCTGCTGACCCTCGGCACGGGCATCGGCTCGGCCCTCTTCGTCGACGGCCGGCTCGTCCCCAACACCGAGCTGGGCCACCTGGAGCTCAAGGGCCACGACGCGGAGACCCGCGCCTCGATGAAGGCCAAGGAGGACGAGGACCTCAGCTGGGAGCACTGGGCGACCCGGCGGCTGCGCAAGTACCTCGCGCACGTGGAGATGCTCTTCTCGCCGGAGCTGTTCATCATCGGCGGCGGCGTGAGCCGCAAGGCGGACAAGTTCCTGCCGCTGATCGAGGGCATCCGCGCGGAGATCGTCCCGGCGGAACTCCAGAACAACGCGGGGATCGTGGGGGCGGGGATGGCGGCGGGCGCGGCCTGAGGATCCGGGATCCAATATCCGGCATACGAATTCTGGACATTGGATCCGAGCTACAGGATCCGGGATCCGGGCTACAGGATCCGAGTCACAGGATCATGGATCCGAGATCCGAGATCCG